>NZ_JBDPMC010000045.1:0-55228 GCF_039871625.1 Micromonospora sp. B11E3
GATCACCCAACGGGTCGTGCATTGAGTGATATCGATGAGACTAGGTGTCGGTGATCCCGGTGACAAGAACGTGATAGAAGCTGGGCAATGTAACGATTTGGCGTCCCCGGCTGTGACGAACGCCCTGCTCCGAGCGCATTCCGCACACTTTCGGCCGCGGTGCGGTCCGCCATTCCGCCGACGATGTGGATCATTGGCTGACCTGCCCCCGGCCGGTTCGGCTGAGGCGGTATCTGCCAGGTACGCTGGCTGCGCTCGCCCGTTGTGGGTCGGCACCCAACTGCGTACACAGTCAGGAGTGCCCCTTGCCTCGCGTCGTCGTCGACGTCATGCTCAAGCCCGAGATTCTCGATCCGCAGGGCCAGGCCGTCGCAAACGCGCTGCCCCGGCTCGGCGTCAGCGACGTCGCCTCCGTCCGGATCGGCAGGCGGATCGAGATCGATTTCACCGGCGAACCGGACCTGGACCGGGCCCGGGAGATCGCCGACAAACTGCTGGCCAACCCGGTCATCGAGGACTTCACCGTCCGCGTGGTCGAGGCCGACGAGACCGCGGGCGCCCAGCCGTGACCGCCCGGGTCGGTGTGGTGACGTTCCCCGGCTCACTGGACGACGGGGACGCCGCCCGGGCCGTCCGGATCGCCGGCGCCGAGCCGGTCCGGCTCTGGCACGGTGACCCGCACCTGCACGGGGTGGACGCCGTCGTCCTGCCCGGCGGGTTCTCGTACGGCGACTACCTGCGCTGCGGCGCCATCGCCCGGTTCGCCCCGGTCATGGACACCGTGGTGGACGCCGCCCGGGGCGGCCTGCCCGTGCTCGGCATCTGCAACGGCTTCCAGATCCTCTGCGAGGCCCACCTGCTGCCGGGCGCGCTCACCCGCAACCAGCACCTGCACTTCCGCAACCGCGACCAGGTCCTGCGGATCGAGTCCGTCGGCACGGCGTGGACGAACGCCTTCCAGCCCGGCCAGGAGGTGCTGATCCCGGTCAAGAACGGCGAGGGCTGCTACGTCGCCGACGCCGCGACGCTCGACCAGCTCGAGGCCGAGGGCCGGGTCGTCGCCCGCTACCTCGGCGGCAACCCCAACGGGTCGCAGCGCGACATCGCCGCGATCACGAACTCCGCCGGCAATGTGGTCGGCATCATGCCGCACCCCGAGCACGCCGTGGAGGCGCTCACCGGCCCCTCCCTGGACGGCCTCGGCTTCTTCACCTCGGTGCTCAAGCACCTGGTGGGGGCCCCGGCGTGACAGTGCGCGGCACCATCGGTCGGCTCCACCGCCCCGACGGCGGCGAGCGCAGCGAGGAGAGGTCATGACCACCCATCCGGATCCGGCGGTACGGGAGATCCCCGGCGCGGCGGAGCCCGTCGCGGCCACCGTGGCGCCGCAGACCGGCCCGGTCGACCCGGCCCGGCCCGTCGACCCCGTCGCGCACCCGGCCCCGTACGCCCAGCCGGCCCCGGCCGGCGACTGGGCGCAGTCCCTGGACACCGTGCCGCACGCCGCGGCCACCCCCGGCGAGCTCCAGCCGTACGCCGAGCTGGGCCTGCGCGACGACGAGTACGACCGCATCCGGCACATCCTCGGTCGCCGTCCCACCCAGGCCGAGCTGGCCATGTACTCGATCATGTGGAGCGAGCACTGCTCCTACAAGTCGAGCAAGGTGCACCTGCGCCAGTTCGGCGAGAAGGCCCCGCCGAGCGACCGGCTGCTCGCCGGCATCGGGGAGAACGCCGGCGTGGTCCAGGTCTCCGACGAGCTGGCGGTGACCTTCAAGGTCGAGTCGCACAACCACCCGAGCTTCGTCGAGCCGTACCAGGGCGCGGCAACCGGCGTCGGAGGCATCGTCCGGGACATCCTCGCCATGGGCGCCCGCCCGGTCGCGGTGATGGACCCGCTGCGCTTCGGTGCCGCCGACCACCCCGACACCGCCCGGGTGCTGCCCGGCGTGGTGGCCGGCGTCGGCGGCTACGGCAACTGCCTCGGCCTGCCCAACATCGGCGGCGAGGTCGTCTTCGACCCCTGCTACCAGGGCAACCCCCTGGTCAACGCCCTCTGCCTCGGCGTGCTGCCGGTCGACCGACTCCAGAAGAAGGAGGCCGCCGGCCCCGGCAACGTCGTGGTGCTGATGGGTGCCAAGACCGGCCGGGACGGCATCGGCGGCGTGTCCGTGCTGGCCAGCGCCACCTTCGACGAGGGCAGCGAGCAGCGTCGCCCGTCCGTGCAGGTGGGCGACCCGTTCACCGAGAAGCTGCTGATCGAGGCGTGCCTGGAGCTGTACGACGCCGAGCTGGTCGTCGGCATCCAGGACCTCGGCGGCGCCGGGCTGACCTGCGCGCTCACCGAGACGGCCGCCGCCGCCGGCACCGGCATGCGGGTCTGGCTGGAGCGCGTCCCGCTGCGCGAGCCCTCGATGGAGCCGCACGAGATCCTGGCCAGCGAGTCCCAGGAGCGGATGCTGCTGGTCGTCGCCCCGGACAAGCTGGAGGCGGTGCTCAAGACCGCTGAGAAGTGGGGCGTGCTCGCCACCGCCATCGGCGAGGTCACCGCGCCGTCTCCGGACGGCCAGCCGGGCCGGCTGCTGGTCACCTGGCGCGACCAGCCCGTGGTGGACGTCCCGCCGGGCTCGCTGGTCGACGACGGCCCGGTCTACGCCCGGCCGATGCGTGAGCCGGCCGACCTGATCCTGCTCCAGGCCGACCGGGCGGAGACGCTGCCCCGCCCGACCACCCCGGAGGCGCTGCGCGAGACCGTGCTGCGCATGATCGCGTCGCCGAACCTGGCGGACAAGACCTGGGTCACCGAGCAGTACGACCGGTACGTGCTGGGCAACACCGTGCTCGCCCAGCCGGAGGACTCCGGCGTGATCCGGATCGACGAGCGCACCGGCCTCGGCGTCGCCCTGTCGGTCGACGGCAACGGCCGGTACGCCCGCCTCGACCCGTACCACGGGACGAAGCTGGCGCTGGCCGAGGCGTACCGGAACGTGGCGGTGACCGGCGCGACACCGATCGCCGTCACCAACTGCCTCAACTTCGGCTCGCCGGAGGACCCTGGCGTGATGTGGCAGTTCGCCGAGGCCGTGCGCGGCCTGGCGGACGGCTGCCTGGAGCTGGGCATCCCGGTGACCGGTGGCAACGTCAGCTTCTACAACCAGACCGGCCCGGCGGCGATCCACCCCACCCCGGTGGTCGGCGTGCTCGGCGTGCTGGACAACGTCGCCGACCGGGTGCCGATGGGCTTCGTCCCGCGCGCCGCGGGCGACCACGACCAGCTCTTCCTGCTCGGCGAGACGCACGTGGAGCTCTCCGGCTCGGAGTGGGCCTGGGTGACCCACGAGCACCTCGGCGGCATCCCGCCGCAGGTCGACCTCGCCCGGGAGCGCCAGCTCGCCGACCTGCTGGCTGAGGCGGCCCGGGTCGGCCACCTCAGCTCGGCGCACGACCTCTCCGACGGCGGTCTCGCGCAGAGCCTGGTCGAGTCCTGCCTGCGGCGCGGCGTCGGCGCGAAGATCGCGCTGCCGGAGCAGTTCGCCACCGGCTCGCTGCCGTTCGTGTTCCTGTTCAGCGAGTCCGCCGGGCGGGCCCTGGTCTCGGTGCCGCGCGGCCACGAGAAGGCGTTCGCCGACCTCTGCGCCGAGCGCGGCGTGCCGTGGGAGCCGATCGGCGTGACCGACCCGGCCGGCGGCGCCCTGGAGCTGGTCGGCCAGTTCCGGATCGGCCTGGACGAGCTGTGCGCCGCGCACACCGCCACGCTGCCCCGGCTCTTCGGCGGGTCGGAGCCGGCCGGGGTGGGCCAGCCCATCCAGGCCGCCCCGCCCGCGCGTTCCGCCGCCCAGGCCACGACGGCCGGCCAGGCCACGACGGCCACCCAGGCCACGACGGCCGCTCCGGTGGCCGGCGAGACGGAGGCCGGGGCCGATTCGGGGCCGGCCGTCCACGCGGAGCCGGAGCCGTCGGCTCCCGCCGGGCCGGGGGCGCCCGTTCCCGGCGCGCCGGAGGCGTTGGCTCCCGCCGGACCGGAGGCGTCCGTTCCCGCCGGGCCGGAGACGGCCGCGGGGCCGGCACTTTCCGCCGAGTCGGCGGGCGACGCCGAGCCGGACGGGGCCGTGACCGGGCACGGCGACGAGGCGGCCCGGGCCGACGCCGGCCCCGGGCCGAGCGCCCCGGACTCCGGTGACCCGGAACAGCGGGCGACGACCGACGAGCGCTGAGGCGATGGCCGCGGCCGTCTTCGCCCAACCCGGCTCCGGCGCCCGCTTCGACTGGGGGCTGACCGGGGCGGCGGAGCTCGGCCGCGTCTGCGCCGTCCTGGTGGTGGTGGACGTGCTCTCGTTCACCACCGCCGTCGAGGTCGCCGTCGCCCGGGGGATTCGCGTCCACCCCTTCCCGTGGGGCGAGCAGGCGGCTGAGTACGCCCGCCGCGTCGGCGCGGTCTCCGCCGTCGGCCGCCGGCAGACGACCCCGGAGCATCCGTGGTCGCTGTCCCCGGCAGCGCTGCGCACCGCGCCCGTCGTCGCGGACCTCGTGCTGCCGTCGCCCAACGGCTCGGCCATCAGCGCCGCGGCGAGCGCCACCGGGCTGCCGGTGGTCGCCGCCTGCCTGCGCAACGCCCGGGCCGTCGGGCGCTGGCTGCGCGAGCAGGGGTACGGCTCGACGGCCGCGCCGATCGGGGTCGTCGCGGCCGGCGAACGCTGGCCGGACGGCTCGTTGCGCCCCTCCGTCGAGGACCAACTCGGGGCGGCGTGCGTGCTCGACGCACTGTCCGGCGCGCCGGGTGGGCTGTCGGTCGAGGCGGCGATGGCACTGGCCGTCCTGACCAGCACGCCGGACGTGCCGGCGGCTGTGCGGGGATGCGTCTCCGGCCGGGAACTCGTCGAGGGCGGCTTCCCGGCCGACGTGGAGGTCGCGGTCCAGGTCGGCGTCTCCGAGGTGGTCCCGCTGCTACGGCAGGGCGTCTTCTCCGCCGCCTGACGGCCTGGGGTTGCACACACCCGCGTCAGGTCGCGTGCAACAAACACCCCCCTTTTCCAGAGCCGCCCGGCCGCGTCGGGAACGAAAGAGGTGGCTGCCCGATCAGTCGGGCAGCCACCTCTACGCGTTCGGTGGGTGGGTGGAGCGGGCCGGGCGTCAGTCGTCCAGCCAGTCCAGCCGGCGACCGCCCCGGTCCTGCTGCGGCGCGCCGTCCGACCGGCCCCGGTTGCCCTGGGGCGAGTCCCCGTAGTAGCCGCCGGCCTGCTGGTCGTACCCGTCCTGCTGGCCGTAGCCGCGGTCGTCGTAGCTGCCGCGCTGCCGCGGCGGCTCCTGGCCGTAGCCGCTCTGCTGACCGTAGCCGCTCTGCTGGCCGTAGCTGCCCTGTTGGCCGTAGCTGCCCTGCTGGTCGTAGCTGCCCTGCTGGTCGTAGCCGCCCTGCTGGTCGTAGCCGCCCTGCTGGTCGTAGCCGCGGTCGTAGCCCTGCCGGCCGGAGTCGTATCCGCCGCCGGTGTCGCCGTCGTATCCGCCGCCCTGCCGGCCGTACCCGCCGCCGTAGCCACCGCTGCTGTCGCCGCCCCGGCCGTACTGCTGGGTCTCGCCGTACCCGGGCTCCTGCTCCGGCTGATAGGTGGTCGTCGGGTACGGGTCGGCCGCCGGCGGGGTGTACGAGCCGGTCGACTCGCCGGTGTAGCGGCCGGTCGGCTCGTCGTAGCGCTCGCCGTAGCCGCCGCCCTGGCCGCCGTAGCCGCCCGCGGGCGTGCCGTAGTCGCGGCTGCCGTAGCCGCCGCTGGACGCCGGGGCGTCGTCGCCGTAGCCGCCGTAACCACCGCCGGAGGCTGGTGCGTCGCCGTAGCCCCCGCTGCTCGGGGAGCCGCCGTAGGCGCCGCCGGACGCCGGGGCGTTGCCGTAGGCGCCGCCCGAGGCGGGTGCGTTGCCGTAGCCGCCGCCGGACGCCGGAGCGTTGCCGTAGCCACCGTCGGAGGCTGGGGCGTTGCCGCCGTAGCCGCCGGAGGCGGAGCCGCTGCCGTACCCGCCGCCGGAGGCCGGGGCGTTGCCGTAGGCACCGCCCGAGGAGGGCGAGTTGCCGTAGGTGCCCGCCGAGCCGTAGCCGCCCGGGCCCTGCGGCTCGTCGCCGTAGCCGCCGCCAGCCCAGCCCTGCTGGCCGCCGGGGCCGTACGAGGGCGGCGGTGCGCCGTACGGGTCCGGCGGTACGTCGTCGACGACAGGCTGGTGCAGCATCGTCGGCGCGTCGCTGAGCGAGGCACCGGCGACCATCGTCCGGTCCGAGCCCATGCCGGCCCGGTTGACCACCCTGGTCTGGTCGTCCGCTCCGTGGTACGCCCCCCGGGCGGCAGGCACGCCGCCCGCCGCGGCGGCTCCCGCCGGCGCGGCGTCGGTGTCGTCGTCGCCGTTCTCCCGGCGCTTCATCCAGAGCAGCACCATCGTGCCGACGCCGACCGCCACGAAGAGGCCGCCGAGCAGGATCAGCAGCCAGTTGCCGAAGCCGGAGTCCTCCTCGGCCGCGGCGTTCTGCTGGGCCCCCGCGCTGGCCTCGGCCGACGGGTCGGTGACCTCCTCGGTGGGCTCGTCGGTCGGCAGCGCCTCCTCCGTGGCCTCGGGGGTGGCGCTCGGCGTCACCTGGACCGGGATCGCGAGGCTGATCCGCTGACCGGTCACGGTCTGCCCGCCGCTGGCGTTGAAGCTCTTGGTGGCGCGGACCTCGCCCTTGACGGCGCCGAGAGTGAGCCGGCCCGGGGCGATCGGGTTGCTGCTGCTGCCGGAGAACCGGAAGTTGCCGCTGCCGTCGCTGGTGGTGTTGAGGACCTTGCCGGTGCTGTCCTGGAGCATGACGGTCGCGTTCGGCACGGGGTCGCTGTTCGCGGCGACCACCACCTTGCCGGAGACCGACTTGACGGTCTGCGCCTGCGTCGGGCTCGGAGCCGCCTGAGCCTTCACCGTCAACGAGAAACTGTCGCTCTTGCCGGAGACGGTGACGGTTACCTGTTGCCCGTCGACGCCGGGGGCGTTGTCGGCGGCCCGCAGCCGGATCTCCTGCGTCTCACCCTGAGGGTCGTTCACGACGACCCTGCCGCAGCCCCCGACGCAACTGACGCCCTGGGGCAGCCCAGCCAGGCTGATGTTGGCGCTCTCCACCGGGCCGTCGGGGGTGATGGTGACGCTCACGGAGGTCTCGTTGCCCGCCTGCACCGAGGTGGACTTGGGCGACACCTTGACATCTGCGACGGCTAGTGCAGGTGTTGCGGGGACGGCGAGCAGCGCGCCGGCTACCAGCGCTACGACCACACCGGCCCGCTGCTTCCAGGCACGTCGGTGTGTTGACACGTCCACCGCCTTCCGGTCTGACCTCCCCCGGGCCGGTCGCCGGGCCGGGGATCATCACGGTACGAAATACGCCGTCGGCAACTATGCCTTGTCCGACTCCGTCAGCGCGACCCAGGGCCAGCGTCGAAAGCGTCGGACCCGGGTCGTATTGTCCCGTCGTGTCCTCTCCGCACCCAAAGTCCGCGGCGGTTGCCGCGACGTTCGCCGCCCTCGACGAGGGTCGTACCCCCGAACGGGCGGTGTTCCGGGAGGCGGTCCGTGCCCTGTTGGCGGCCCTCGCGGAGCGTGTCCCCGGCCGATCGGTCGAGGTGCGTGTTCCACCATACGGCGCGGTGCAGTGCGTACCCGGGCCCCGACACACCAGGGGCACGCCGCCGAATGTCGTGGAGATGGATCCGGTCACCTGGCTGGAGGTCGCGACGGGTCGCCGAGGGTGGGCGGAGGCGGTCGCCCAGGGGCGCGTACGGGTCAGTGGTGTCCGTGCCGACCTTTCTGTCCACCTTCCGCTCGACCTGGGCGAATAACTCTGCGAGATGGGTAACACAGAGCTGCCGAATCGTGACTTTCTGTATCGATCCTGGTTCGCGTACACTGTCAGGCGACGACATGGCCCGGCCGAGCAGCGCGGATTCAGCCCCGTGACTTCGCCCGGCCAGTCCCGACCAGCATGAGGGAGCGGCAGGTGCCCCGAGGCGACGGCCGGCTGAGCCACGACCTTGACCCCCAACGACCCGGCCCCCAGGACGCGTGCGGCGTCTTCGGCGTCTGGGCGCCGGGGGAGGAGGTCGCCAACCTGACCTACTTCGGGCTCTACGCCCTCCAGCACCGTGGCCAGGAGGCCGCCGGGATCGCCGTCAGCGACGGCTCCGGCGTGGTGGTCTACAAGGATCTCGGCCTGGTCGCCCAGGTCTTCGACGAGCCCACCCTGGCCAGCCTGCGCGGGCACGTCGCGATCGGGCACGCCCGCTACTCGACCACCGGCGCCTCGACCTGGGAGAACGCCCAGCCGACGATCCGGTCCACCAGCGCCGGCACCACGATCGCCCTGGCCCACAACGGCAACCTGGTCAACACCGCCGAGCTCCAGCGCGAGGTCAGCGAGCGTGGGCTGGCCACCGACGGCTCGACCAACGACACCTCCCTGGTCACCATGCTGCTGGCCAGCCGGCCGGATCTCTCGGTCGAGGCCGCCGCGCTGGAGGTTCTGCCCCGGCTGCGCGGCGCGTTCAGCTTCGTCTTCATGGACGAGTCGACCCTCTACGCGGCCCGCGACCCGCACGGCGTACGCCCGCTGGTGCTCGGCCGCCTGGAGCGCGGCTGGGTGGTGGCCAGCGAGACGGCCGCGCTGGACATCGTCGGCGCGAGTGTGGTCCGCGAGATCGAGCCGGGCGAGCTGATCGCCATCGACGAGAACGGCCTGCGCTCCGCCCGGTTCGCCGCGCCCGAGCCGAAGGGCTGCCTCTTCGAGTACGTCTACATCGCCCGCCCGGACGCCACCATCGCCGGCCGGAACGTGCACGCGGCGCGGGTGCAGATCGGCCGCCAGCTCGCCAAGGAGCACCCGGTGGAGGCCGACCTGGTCATCCCGGTGCCGGAGTCGGGCACGCCGGCCGCGATCGGGTACGCCGAGGAGTCCGGCATCACCTACGGCGCCGGCCTGATGAAGAACCCGTACGTCGGGCGGACGTTCATCCAGCCGTCGCAGACCCTGCGCCAGCTCGGCATCCGGCTCAAGCTCAATCCGCTGCGGGAGAACGTCCGCGGCAAGCGGCTGGTCGTGGTCGACGACTCGATCGTGCGCGGCAACACCCAGCGGGCCATCGTGCGGATGCTGCGCGAGGCGGGCGCGCTGGAGGTGCACGTCCGGATCTCCTCGCCGCCGGTCAGCTGGCCGTGCTTCTACGGCATCGACTTCGCCACCCGCGCCGAGCTGCTCGCCAACGGGCTCGACAACGAGGGCATCCGGCGGTCGATCGGGGCCGACACCCTGGGTTACGTATCGCTGTCCGGCCTGATCGCCGCGACCGAGCAGCCGAAGACCCGGCTCTGCCGGGCGTGCTTCGATGGGGAATACCCGATTCCGCTGCCGGCCGGGAACCTGATCGGCAAGCACGTGCTCGAAGGAGTGGGACGCCGCGTCGCCAGCACGGCACCGGAGGATCCCGACCGCACCGTCCCACCACTCGTCGCCACTCCGGGCGGCGCGACCGCACACCGCCCATAGCACCGCCCGACGCGGTCTGGACCGGCCACTGCCGGCGCCCGCGAGAACCACAAAGGGGAGAACCGTGACGCACGTGTCCGAGCGCAGCGGCACCGAAAGCAGCCCGACCGGAACCGGCGCCGACCGTCAGCCCTGGACGGCCGGGGCCGGCCGCGCCGCGCGCAAACGCTCGGTTTCGTACGCCGAGGCCGGCGTCTCGATCGAGGCGGGTGACCGCGCGGTCGAGCTGCTGAAGTCCAAGGTGCGCCAGACCCGCCGGCCCGAGGTCCTGGGTGACCTCGGCGGTTTCGCGGGCCTGTTCCGGCTCGACACCACGAAATACCGCAACCCGATCCTGGCGTCGTCCACGGACGGGGTCGGCACCAAGCTGGTGATCGCCCAGCAGCTCGACATCCACGACACGATCGGCATCGACCTGGTCGCCATGGTCGTGGACGACCTGGTCGCCTGCGGCGCCGAGCCGCTGTTCCTGCTCGACTACATCGCCTGCGGCGAGGTGGTTCCGGACAAGGTCGCCGAGATCGGCGCCGGCATCGCCGACGGCTGCCGGTACGCCGGCTGCGCGCTGCTCGGCGGCGAGACGGCCGAGCACCCCGGCGTGCTGCGCCCGGACGAGTACGACGTCTCGGCCACGGGCGTCGGCGTGGTGGAGGAGAGCGAGATCCTGGGCCCGGAGCGGGTCGAGGTCGGCGACGTGGTGATCGCCATGCGCTCGTCGGGCCTGCACTCCAACGGCTACTCCCTGGTCCGGCACGTGCTGCTGGGCGCGGGTCGGATGCGGCTGGACGTGGTGATCGAGGACTTCGGCCGGCAGCGCACCCTCGGTGAGGAGCTGCTGACCCCGACCAAGATCTACGCGAAGGACTGCCTCAAGCTGATCGCCGAGGCGGAGGTGCGGGCGATCGCCCACGTCACCGGCGGCGGCATCCCCGGCAACCTCGTCCGGGTTCTGCCCGAGCACGTCGACGCCGTGGTCAACCGCTCCACCTGGAAGCCCCAGCCGGTCTTCGACCTGATCCAGTCCAAGGGCCGGATCGAGGACGCGGAGATGGAGGCCACGTTCAACATGGGCGTCGGCATGTTCGCGGTCGTCTCGGCCGAGGACGCCGACCGGGCCCTGGCCACGCTGACCGGGCGGGGCGTCGACGCGTGGCAGGCCGGCGAGATCATCGAGGGCACCGGCAAGGTGCAGATGGTGGGGCAGCACACCCGCGGGTGATCACACTGCGTTGATCATCCGGGCACCTGATCGGGGGTTCACCCGAGTGGCCATCGCCGCCTAGCCTGAAGGGCGCCTTCGGGCCAGGAAGGAGGGTGATGGCTGCTCGGGTACGGCCGATCGGCGGAATGCGCGGCATCGCTGCGGTCCCGTCGTACGTCGTGATGCAGCCCACCACGCTCTGCAACCTGGACTGCGCGTACTGCTACCTGCCGTTGCGGGCCGTCGACCGGCGGATGTCCGTCGAGGTGGCCGAGGCGGTGGCCGCCTCGGTGAACCCGTGGGCGGCGGCCGGGCGCTTCTCGGTGGTCTGGCACGGCGGTGAGCCCCTCGCGGCCGGCCGGGAGCACCTGGCGGCCCTGCTCGCCCCGTTCGACCCCGCGGTGGAGCACCACGTGCAGACCAACGCCACCCTGGTCGACGACGCCTGGTGCGAGTTCTTCGCGGCGCACCGGATGCGGGTCAGTGTCAGCGTGGACGGCCCGCGCGGGCGTAACGGCGACCGGGTCACCCGGGCCGGCCTGCCCGCGTACGACCGGATCGTGCGCGGGGTGGCCGCGCTGCGCCGGCACGGGCTGCCGTTCTCGGCGCTGGCCGTGGTCAGCGACCCGACGCCGGGGCGCGCCACCGAGCTGTACGACTACTTTCTCGGCCTCGGCTGCGACGTGTTGGGCGTCAACATCGAGGAGACCGAGGGCGTCAACACCCGCGGCAACGCCCACGAGGCGGTGGCGGTGCGGGCGTTCTGGGCCGAGCTGGTGGCCGCCTGGCGGCGGGCGCCCCGCATCCACCTGCGCGAGGTGGAATGGTCGCTGCGGTACGTCGGGGCGGTCCTCGCCGGCACGACGGACGATCTGTTGCCCCGCCGGCTCGACCCGATCCCCACGGTCGGCCACGACGGGTCGGTGACCGTGCTCTCGCCGGAGCTGGCCGGCTTCACCGACCCCCGGTACGGCGACTTCAGCAGCGGTAACGTCCTGACCACGCCGCTGGCCGAGATCCTGGCCGGCGCGGCGGGGACGCCCTGGGTCGGCGAGTTCCTGGCCGGCGTGGAGGCGTGCCGGGGGTCCTGCCCGTACTTCGGCTTCTGCGGCGGCGGCCACGCCGCCAACCGTTACTTCGAGCTGGGGCGTTTCGACGGTACGGAGACCGACCACTGCCGCAACAGCAAGATCCGCCTACTGGAGGGAGTGTTGGACCATGCCCGAGACCACCGGACACCGGCTGTCTGAGCGCGCCGGGGCCGCTGTCGTCGACCCGGTTGCCCAGCGGGTGCGGGAGGCCGCCCCAGGGATCACCGCGCTGCTCCGCGACGCGGAGGACGCGCGCCGGCTGCGGTCGGAGGTGGCGGGAGGCGAGGGTTCCGGCGCGGTCTGCGCCTGGAACCACTTCGAGAACATCCCGACGTTCTACAACTGGAACAACCGGCCCCGCTGAGACGACTGCCCGCGATCAAGGACCTGCCGGTGTTTCCGGATGCTCCGGCACGGCAGGCCCCTGATCGTCGGTGAACGCCGCCTCACGATGGGCACATGCGTGAGCACGCGGGGCTCACCGCGTGCTCAGATGTGACCGGGGGTCAGCGGGTCGGGCGGACCCAGGGATCCGGGTCCTCGTCCGCGTGGTCCTCGTCATCGTCGTCGACATACTCTTTGTAGTCGTCGTCGAAGTCGTGGTCCGACTTGCGGCTGCCGCCGAGTTCTCGCTGCAAGGCGGCGAGGTCGGTGTTCGGGGAGTGGTACTTCAACTCCCGGGCCACCTTTGTCTGCTTGGCCTTAGCACGGCCGCGCCCCATGGCTCGACCCCCTCGCACAGAATGCGGGGCAGCCCGAAGGCGGGCCCCGATGACGTCAGGCATCTCTCGTGGCTCTTACGGTACATGGGGATGCCACCGTTCGGCACCTCGGGTTACCGTCAGCCGGCACCGCGCGTCGCGGTGATCCGGCCGTCACCAAGTGTACCGGGGTAAGGGGCGTACGCCGACTCGCTCGTGACATCGTGCGAATCGGCCGGAATCTCCCCAATTTCCAGCTTAACGCCGGCGCGGCCGTCCGGTTTCACCGGCTCGCCGGTTCGGGGGCGGGAACGCTCCCGCCCCCGAACGTGACGTTCACCGCAGGTGGATCGTGCGCAGCCGGCCGACCTCGGCCATCCGGCGCTCGGCGAGCCGGTCCGCCGCCGCCGCCGGCGGCACACCCTCCTGGTCGGCGAGCCGCAGGATCTCCCGGGTGGTGTCGTAGATCTTCGTGGCGCGCAGCTTCGCCCGCTCGAAGTTGAAGCCCTGGACCTCGTCGGCGACCTGGATCACACCGCCGGCGTTCACCACGTAGTCGGGGGCGTAGAGGATGCCCCGGTCGGCGAGGACCTTCTCGATGCCCGGGTGGGCGAGCTGGTTGTTGGCCGCCCCGGCGATCACCTTCGCGCGCAGCACCGGCACGGTGTCGTCGTCGAGGGCGCCGCCCAGCGCGCACGGGGAGTACACGTCGATGTCGGAGGCGACCAGGGCGGCGGTGTCGTCGACGAGCTCGACCTGCGGGTAGGTGGCGCGCGTCCAGGCCAGGGCCTTCGCGCTGACGTCGGTGGCCACCACCTCGGCCCCGTCCTCGATGAGGTGACCGGTGAGGTGCTTGCCGACCTTGCCCAGGCCGGCGATGCCGACGCGGCGGCCCTTCAGGGTCGGCGTGCCCCACACCTGCTCGGCGGCGGCCCGCATGCCCTGGAAGACGCCCCAGGCGGTGAGGACCGAGGAGTCGCCCGCGCCACCGTGCTCCACGCTGCGGCCGGTGACGAACCGGCTCTCCCGGGCGACCACGTCCATGTCCGCGACGTACGTCCCGACGTCACAGGCGGTGTAGTAGCGACCGTTCAGCGACTCGACGAAGCGGCCGTACGCGCGCAGCAGGGGCTCGCTCTTGATCTGCTCCGGGTCGCCCCAGATGACCGCCTTGCCGCCGCCGTGGTCGAGCCCGGCCAGGGCGTTCTTGTACGCCATACCGCGGGACAGGTCGAGGACGTCGGCCAGCGCCGCCTCCTCGCTGGCGTACGGGTAGAAGCGGGTCCCCCCGAGGGCGGGGCCCAGCGCGGTGGAGTAGATCCCGATGATCGCCTTGAGGCCGGTCTGCTTGTCCTGGCAGAACACGACCTGCTCGTGGCCGGTGGACGAAGGGTCGTCGGTACTGGCGAACACACCCATGGCTGACTCCTGTGTCGGTGTCCGTCCTTGTGGGACGCGGACCTGGTGGCGCACCGGACGGGGATGTTGCCGGTGCTGCCGGTGCTGCCGAGCCTAGTATCGGCCGATACCGTACTGTCGCCGGCCGGCCTGAGCGCAAGGGCTATCCGGAGTGCCTGAGCAGGGTCGCCACATGCCTGTTCCCCGGACGCTGTGGGCGTTCGGGTTCTGTCTCGTGGGAGGATCGCGGCGTGCCGTCGCTCTTCGCTTCGTACCTTCGCGTGTACGAGCCGCTGACCGCCTTCGACCGGGACCGCCAGGCGTTCTGGCGGCGCTACGCCCAGGAGGGCCGTGCCGTCACCCCGTCGGATGGGCCGGTACGGCAGCGTACAGCCGTCATCGAGGCGCTCGGCGCGGGCTGGACCCGGCTGCCCGACCTGCCGGACGAGGCGTACGTCCTGGAGACCGACGACACCCTACTGATCTGTCCGTGGAACCTGCGGGTCCGGGTGGCCGAGGCGGCGCTGAGCGCCCGGGACGGGGTGCCGTCGGTGCTGGCGGACGCGTTCGTGCCCCCGATCCTGGCCGGGCAGGCCAAGGCGGTCGTGGAGGACTGGCGCAGCGGGGCCCGGGTGCTGGAGCACGGCGTCCCCCGGGTGCACGAGCAGATCGCCACCTGGGGCGTGCCGTTGCGCTGGTTCGTGTTGTTCGAGCCGGCCGAGCGGCACTTCGTCACCGACCCGGGCCGGCGGGCGCTGTCCTATCGGACGGAGATCTCCCGGGCCCGTCGCCGGTCCTCGCGGGCGCTGTCGGTGCTGCGCAAGACCGTCGGTGAGGCGCCGATCACCGAGGCGGTCGAGGAGGCCGCCCGATGGCTGGAGGAGTTCCACCCGCGCTCGGTGGTGGAGCTGGACTACGGCGGCCTGGTCCAGTTGCTCTCGGACGAGACGCTGGAGGCGGACGACTCGCCGGCGCTCGTGGCGCGGGGCCTGGCCGGCCTCTCCAACGGCGAGGCCGAGGCGGCCTCGGCGGCGTACGACAAGCTCGTGGCGCGCTGGCGGGCGGTCCAGCTGTTGGAGCGTTGCAACTAGCCCTGAGCTGGGTAGAGGAGTTCTCAATGGGCCCCAAACCACCCATGGGAAGGCTCCCAAACCGAGAAGTGCTCGTAGTTTACGCATCACGAACCGTGATCATGAGTCCGAATAAGATACGGTCTGGCGTGTATTAGTCGTATAAATCGGGCATGGTTCATCCGTCCGTCTAGGGACCTTCGGCCGTTCGGCCCATGTCGGACATCGGGGACTAGCCGGACCATGGGAGACGCGTCGGCCGGCGGGACCCCGGCCGATGTCTATACCTGTGGAGGAGTGACCGATATGGCATCGCGAACGCACGAACCAGAGCCGCTGCTCACACCGGCCGAGGTGGCGTCGATGTTCCGTGTCGACCCGAAGACGGTGACCCGGTGGGCCAAGGCCGGCAAGCTCAGCGCCATCCGTACGCTGGGGGGCCACCGTCGTTACCGTGAGTCGGAGGTTCGGGCGCTGCTGCAGGGGCAGATCCCGCAGCAGCGCCAGGGAGACTGACCGACGAGGGAAGCTCCGAAACGTACCAGGTCAGGGGCGGCAGAGCGGATCGCGGAAGCGATCGCTCCGCCGCCCCTGACGCGTCTGCGCCGGCGGGCCGCCCGGACGGCCCCGCGGCTCACTCGGCGAGGGTGACCCGGAGCCCCACGGTGCCGCGCTCGCCCCGCCGCAGCCGGCTCGCCAGCAGGCTGAGCCGGCCGAGCATCCGGTACTTCTGCTTCATCAGCTCCCGCACCCGCCGGGTGCCGGCCACGTCGCAGATCGTCGCGTGCCCGGCCACCTCCTCGCCGTGCGGCCGGCCCCGGACGTCGCACGGGGCCACCGTCACCTTGCCGCTGCGCCGGATCCGCTTGACCTTGCCCGAGTCCGCGGCCGTCCAGACGGCCAGCGCGTCGCCGTCCCGGACCGCCCAGACCGGCGTCGGCACGGCGCGCCCGTCGCGACGGTAGGTGGTGAGCAGCAGGTACTTCTCGGCGGCCAGGCGGTCCAACGTGCTCATTCGGCCAGGATACGGCCGAGCGGCCGGCGGGTCCGCGTGTCGGCCGGCGTCCCGGGTGTTGACAGGGGCCCCTGCCATACACGAGAAGCGTTGAGAAGGGCCCCTTCCAACTCAGACCTGGACGGTCGGGGGGAGCTGCTCCGGCGGGAGGCCGCCATCGCCGTCGACCACCTCGTCGGGGGTGCCGTCCTCGTCGAGGTCGACCATGGTGACGTCCACCTTGCCGTCGTGGTCGGTGTCGAACTGGAACAGGTCGGCCCTGCCGTCGCCGTCCGTGTCGACCACCCAGACGTCGGTCCGGCCGTCGTTGTTGGTGTCCGCGCGGAGCAGGTCGATCCGCTCGTCGCCGCGGGTCTCCACGGTCTCCGCGTTGTCCACGTTCCGCGGTGCCTGGCTCATCTCTCGGTCCTTCCCTCGGTTGTCGGCCGTCCTACCCGCCTCGGCGTGCCCCCACGCATGCCGCCGCCGGCCGTGCTGCATAGGGTCGCACCCATGAGCCAGCGGAGTGGGCGGCCCGGCGCGGCGGAGACCCCGCACGCCGTACGCAGCGAGGGGACGTCATGAGCGGTCGTTTTGTCGTCGTCGGGGCCGGCACGATGGGTCTCGGCATCGCCTACGTGGCTGCCGGCGCGGGGTACCGCGTCGAACTGGTCGAGGTGGACCCCGGCCGGGCCACCGCCGCCGCCGAACGCCTCGGCGAGCTGTGGCAGCGGGCGGTGCAGCGGGGGAAGCTCACCGCCGGCGAGGCGGCGGCGAACCAGGACCGACTGACGCTGCGGGCCGCCCTCGCCGAGGTCGCGCCGGAGCCGGAGGTGGTCGTGGAGGCCGTCCCCGAGCGACTGGACCTCAAGCGCGCCGTGCTGCGCGACGCCGCCGCCCTGCGCCCCGCATTGCTGGGCAGCAACACCTCCAGCATTCCGATCACGGAGCTGGCCGCGGGACTGGACCGGCCGGAGCGATTCCTCGGGCTGCACTTCTTCAACCCCGTCTGGGCCATGGCGCTGCTGGAGGTCGTGGTCGGCCCGGCCACCACCCAGGAGACCACCGCGGCGGCCGTCGCGCTGGCCGGCCGGCTCGGCAAGGACCCCGTCGTCGTACGCGACATGCCCGGCTTCGCCACCTCCCGGCTCGGGGTCACCCTCGGCCTGGAGGCGATCCGGATGGTCGCCGACGGGGTGGCCAGCCCGGCCGACATCGACAAGGCGATGGTGCTGGGCTACCGGCACCCGGTAGGCCCGCTGGAGCTGACCGACCTGGTCGGCCTGGACGTCCGGCTCGACATCGCCCGCACGCTCCAGGCCGCGTACGGGGACCGGTTCGCGCCGCCGCCGCTGCTGGCGGAGATGGTCGCGGCGGGGAAGCTGGGCAAGAAGTCCGGGCAGGGCTTCTACCGCTGGGAAGGCGGTGTCCGGCAGTGAGCGGCCTGCGGGTGGAGGAGCACCCGGACCGGCTGGTGGTGACGCTGGACCGGCCGGAGAAGCGCAACGCGATCGACGCCGACCTCATCGGCGAGCTGCACGCGGTCTGCGCCGAGCTGGAGGCCCGGCCCCGGCTGCTGCTGCTCACCGGGGGCGCGGAGGGCATCTTCGCAGGCGGGGCGGACATCGGGCAGCTCCGCGAGCGGGGCCGGCTGGACGCCCTCGCCGCGATCAACTCCGCCGCGTTCGCCCGCATCCGGGCGCTGCCGATGCCGACCGTCGCGGCCGTGGACGGGCCTGCGCTGGGCGGGGGCGCCGAGCTGGCGTACGCGTGCGACCTGCGGGTGTGCACGGCCCGCGCGGCCTTCGGTCAGCCCGAGGTGCGGCTGGGCATCCTGGCCGGGGCGGGGGCGACCCACCGGCTGCCGGCGCTGATCGGCGAGGCCCGCGCCAAGGAGCTGCTGTTCACGGGCCGCCGGGTGGACGCCGAGGAGGCGCTGCGGATCGGGCTGGTCAACCGGGTGGTCGCCGAGCCCGCAGAGCTGCTGCCCGCGGCGCACGGGCTGCTGGACGAGATGGCGAAGGCGTCCGCCCTCGCACTGCGGCTCACCAAGCTGGCCGTGGACGCGCCGCCGGCCGCGCATCCGCAGCTCGACCTCGTCAGCCAGGCGGTGCTGTTCGAGGACGAGGAGAAGCGGCGGCGGATGACGGAGTTCCTGGAGCGCCGCCGCCCCCGCTGACAGCGGCGCCGGGCCGTAGACGCGCGACGGCCGCCCTGGATGCTCGGGGGCGGCCGTTCGTCGTCGGTGCCGGAAGTCGTCGGTGCCGGAAGTCGTCGTGCCGGAGATCGTCAGTGCCGGAACTGCACGCCCGAGTCGGCGAGCGCCCGGATCACCTGCGCGGACTCGCCGAAGCCGATGACCAGCACCGCGTCCGCGCCGTACGCCTTGATCTCGCGCGCGCCGGCGGAGAAGTCCAGCGGCGGGGCCTTCGCGTCGGCCGGCGGCTCGTACGTCAGCAGCTTCACCCGGTCGGCGCCCATGCCGGCCCGCTCCAGCTCGGCGCGGACGGTTTCCTGGAGGCCCTCGCCGTAGGAGTCCTTCCGGGCCACGAGCACGATCTTGTGCGGCCCGTCGCGCAGGATCACGTCCGCCAGCGCCCGGCCCTGCAGGCTGTCCGGCGGCGTGGTACGGAAGTAGAGGCCCTTGTCGTCGATCGAGGTCAGCCCGGCGTCGGTGTTGGAGGGTGAGAACAGCACCCGGCCGGCGGCCACCACGTCCGGCAGCACCGCCCGGGAGATGCCCGAGGCACCGGCGCCGATGATGACGTGCACGCCCTCCTTGATGTGCGAGGCCACCGTGGCCTTCGCGACGTCCGGGTTGGTGCCGTCGTCGCCGTCCTTCCAGACCACCGAGTCGCCGAGCACACCCCCGACGGCGTTGATCTCCTTGACCGCCAGGGCGGCCCCGGCCGCCAGCGGCGGGTACGCCAGGGCCAGGTCACCGCTGCGCGGCAGCAGGCCACCAAGGACCAGCGGCGCGTCGGGGGCCTTGCTGTCGCCGCGCTGCCGGTGCGCCCGGGGCGGCTTCTTCGTGCTCGCGGCGGACTCGTCGCCGGCGCCGACGAACTCGGTCTTGCCCTCGTCGAGCTTCTGGAACCCGAAGGTCAGCGTGGCGTAGCTGGCCGTGGCCGGCTCGCCGGCGTCGGTGAACCCGGCCCGGTTGAGCGACATGCCCCGGTACTCGATGTCCTGGCCGTCGCGGGCGAGCTTCAGGCAGGCCGCCACCTCCTCGCAGCGCTGGCCACCGTTGGTCACCCCGACGATCTGCTTGGCGATCGCGGTCGGCTCGGTGGTGCCCGCCAGCTGCGCGGCCAACGCGCTGATCAGCACCGCATCGTACGACTCCGCCGCGTAGACGAAGTCGTTCAGCTTCGGGTCGACGGCCCGCAGCCGGTTCTTGAAGGCGTCCGGCAACGGCGTGAGCGGAGTGGTGCCCTTCATGCCGTCGATCAGGTCGGCGCGCTCCTTCATCCCTTCGGCGTACGAGTTCTGCATGTTGCCGTCGGTGCCGTAGAGGCGGACCTGTGTCGTGGTGGCCCCCTCCTCCGGCTTGCCGGTGCCGCAGCCGGCACCGGCCAGGAGCAACGCCCCGCACGCCACCAGCGCGGCGGCGGCGCGTGGACCGGGTGATACGAGCATGGTCGTCCTTCCTCGGGCGAAGGTCCGCTGCGCACATTAGCGTGCCGGACCCGCCGGTGGGGTCGTGGAGGCCGGGTGAATCGCCTGCTCGGCCCGTGTCGATCGCGGCGGCCACGAGGAAACTGTCGGCTGGTCACCACTTGACCACTCGTCGTACTCTTCGCCAGGTGACGGACGTACCGCAGCAGACGCTGGACGACGCGGCCGCCGTGCTCCACTCGGCACTGTCCGGGGACGGCGAGGCGGTGGTGGGCACCTTCGACGCGGTCGTCGACCGGTCCGGCCTCGCCGGGGCGTACGGGGTGGCCTGGTGCCTGGCGGCCACGATGGTCGGGAACGTCCCCCGACCGGGTGGCGCCGCGCTGGACTTCCCGGGCATCGACGAGGCCGGGTACGACACCCGCTGGGTGGCCCGGTTCGTCAGCGCGTACGCGAACGCCGACGCCGACACCGGGGAGGCCCTGTTCGGGGCGGCGGTCGCCGACGGGCTGCTGCCCGACTGCCTGCTCACGCTCGCCGGTTCGACGGTGGCCACCCTGCGCAGCCGGGCCGGCTGACGCCCGACGTCGGGCCGGCGCCGCCCCTTCCGCCCCGTGTGATAGCTGTGGTGGCATGTCGGAGGCCATGCTCGCCAAGGTGCGCAAGCTGCTGGCGAAGGCCGAGGACCCGGCCTGCACGCCGCAGGAGTCCGCCGCCTTCACGGCCAAGGCCACGGAGCTGATCGCCCGCTACGGCGTGGACCGGGCGCTGCTGGCGGCCCGTGACCCGGCCACCGACCCGGTCGGCGACCGGGTGATCGAGGTCGTCGCCCCGTACGCCCGCGACAAGGCCGGGCTGCTCGCGGCCGTCGCCGACCCGCTTCGCTGCCGCTGCGTGCGCCGGCACCACGGCGGCGGCTTCGCGATGCACCTGTTCGGCTTCGCCAGCGACCTGGAGCGCGTCGACGTGCTCTTCACCTCGCTGCTGGTACAGGCCGCGCACGGGCTGGCCGCGACGGCCGTTCCGGCGGGCGAGCACCCGGCCGCGTTCCGACGGTCCTGGCTCGCCGGTTTCGCCCAGGCGGTCGGGGTGCGGCTGCGCGACGCCGAGGCCGGCGCGGTCACGGAAGCCGGAGCCCCCTCGGTCGCGCTGGTGCTGGCCGACCGGTCGGACCGGGTCCAGCGCCGGGTCGCCGAGGTCTACCCACGGCTGCGCACCGCTGCGGCGCGCCGGCTCGCCGGCACCGGGTACGGCTCCGGCGCCGCCGCCGGGCGCAGGGCGGAGCTGGGCGGGCGGGGAGCCGTCGGCGACATCCGGCCGGGCCGGGGGATCGGCCGCTGAGCCCGCGCCCCGGACCGCCGCCGCCGGTGGTCGGCGTCCGTCAGGACA
The DNA here is from genome assembly GCF_039871625.1 of Micromonospora sp. B11E3. Classification (NCBI taxonomy): domain Bacteria; kingdom Bacillati; phylum Actinomycetota; class Actinomycetes; order Micromonosporales; family Micromonosporaceae; genus Micromonospora; species Micromonospora sp. B11E3. The sequence continues at coordinate 21,004 of NZ_JBDPMC010000045.1, forward strand.
GCGGCGGGTGGTTGCGGGCCACGGAGACGACGAACCGGGACAGCAGCTCGTGCCAGCCCGCGGTGAGCGCCTGCCGGTATCCCTCGGCCGCCTCGCCGTGCCGGTCGAAGTGCCGGTGCTCGACCTCCACCCGGACCTGATCCGCGTCGGGCAGGAACAGCACCTCCACCTCGCTCGCCTGCGCCGGGTCGGGGACCGGTACCCGGTCGGGGCCGATCTGCCAGGTGAACACGAGCCGGCGGGGCGGGTCCCAGGTGAGCACACGGCCCCAGTCGCTCCGGAAGCCGTACGGGCCGATCTCGTAGAGCATGCCGCCGGCGCGGGGCTCGATCCCCAGCTCGGCCAGCGCCGCGGGCCCGGACCAGGTGTACTCGGCGACCCACCAGTCGGTCAGCGCGCCGGCGAAGACCGCGAAGGCGTGCTCGGCTGAGGCGGAGACGAGGAGGGTGCTGCGGAGCGAGAACCGCGCGACGTCCTGCCGGATTTCTGTCGGGCCGGCCATCTCCTGTCCCATAGGGCCGGACCATACCGGCTCCGGAGCGGGGACGCAGCAGCACAAATGGCCGCTTCTGAGCGCTCGCACGCCCGCATGCCGGACGGTGGCGTTTGTCCTCCGGACGCCCTGGCGGTCGCGACACCAGGTGTGGCCTGCGTGGCTGCGCATCCAGGGACGCGGCCTTCGGCGGCGAGGGCGGATGCCCGCCGCGCCAGCGGGTAGGCGCCCCGACCCGGCCCGACCACGACCGGGGCCGACAGGGGGTGGCGGCAATGGGTGGGTACGCGACGGAGCGGGACCAGGGCGCCCGCCTCCGCCCCGAGCCGGCTCAGGCGCCGCGTGGGGCGTACATGATGATCGCGACGCCGGCGAGGCAGACGGCGGCGCCGATGACGTCGTAGCGGTCGGGGCGGAACTTGTCGACGACCATCGCCCAGACGAGGGAGCCGGCGACGAAGACGCCGCCGTAGGCGGCCAGGATGCGGCCGAAGTTCGGGTCGGGTTGGAACGTCGCGACGAAGCCGTAGCACCCGAGTGCGATGACCCCGGCCGCGATCCACAGCAGCCCCCGGTTCTCCCGCCAGCCCTGCCAGACCAGCCAGGCGCCGCCGATCTCGGCGAGTGCGGCGAGCAGGAACAGCAGGATCGAGCGGGCGACCGTCATGCCTGCGACCGTAGCGGCAGGTCCCGGCGGTCGTGTCGGTCGGCCTGCCCGCAGGAGCAGTGGCGTTTCCGCTGACGGGGATCTCTGTAGCCCGACGAGAGGCATTGTGGCCAGGGGCGGGGTCGAACCGCCGACCTTCCGATTTTCAGTCGGACGCTCAGAGCCTCAGCTTCCGACTACGCAATCGCCGTGCCCGGCGCGCCCGCTGGGCGCGCCGGGCTTCCACGGCCGTCAACGGTGTGAAAACTTGACCTTGCGCGTGGGGATCTCGCCGTAGGTCCGGAACACGTTGTGCTCGCCCGTCTTGATCATCTTCCAGCCAATCCAGAACGTCGCGCCGTCGCTGGTCCGGTAGGCATACACGTGGACAGGCTCAGTGCTGCCGCTGCGAAATGCCATGCTCCAACATTTGCCCGGCGCTACCAGGTAACTGGAAAACCCGCCACGAGAGGGGAACTGCAGGTACGACCAGTAGCTTGCCTTGTTGCAGAGTCCGGTCCGGTTGGTGCTCGCTGCCCCTGCCGTAGTCGAGGTTGCGGCCAACCCTGCCAGGACCAGGGCGCCGATCAGGACCGGTCGCCACGCCTTGCGCATGCGTGTCAATGCTGTCATCTGGGCTCCTGGGATGTCGTAGTGGGAGCTTGTAGTGGGACGTCGTGGCTCGGTTGCGCCTGGCACGCGCGCAACACGCTTGTCGATGGAGACACGGATGCATCCGGTGGTGGGGTTCACGGAGCTCTGTATCGCCGGTCTCCGCGCTGTCGTCCTGTCGGAGCGGGCTCGTCTTCTGCGAGGGGCAAGCCGCGGTGACCTGTGCGGGCGGTTTGGTCGCGGCGTCGCCGTCCAGCTCGCGCCACTGGCAGCAGAGGGATGCGGCCGGGGCGTCAACAGCAAGATCCCCACCGGCGTTTCCGCTGGTGGGGATCTCTGTAGCCCGGCGAAAGGCTATGTGGCCAGGGGCGGGGTCGAACCGCCGACCTTCCGATTTTCAGTCGGACGCTCGTACCAACTGAGCTACCTGGCCGTGCTGCTCGGCTCATGGTACCCGGATGGCGAGCTCGCCGCCCGGAAGGGCACCTGCACCGATACGCAGAACGCCGCGCAACGTACGCGCGGCGTCAGCGCTTGCGGTCCTGACGGGACTTGAACCCGCGACCTCCGCCTTGACAGGGCGGCGAGCACTCCAACTGCTCCACAGGACCTAGCTGGTGTTACCGGTGTTGCTCCGGCTTGCGCCGGTCGTGCCCCCAACGGGATTCGAACCCGTGCTACCGCCTTGAAAGGGCGGCGTCCTGGGCCGCTAGACGATGAGGGCGGCCCCGCCATCATTGCACACTCACAAATCTGGCGGACTTGCTCCCATCCGGCCCTGCCGGAGGCTTGGAAAGCATACGTGACGGCCGGCCCCGGCACCAAATCGGTATGGCCCGGGGCGCAGCCACGCGGGAAACGGCAGGTCAGGGCCGGTTCAGCGGAGCCGGGCGAGCCCGTAGCGCCGCTTCAGCTCCCCGATCAGGTGGGCGCAGGCGGCGACCGTGGCGGCCCGATCTCCGCCGCCGTCGTGCAGCAGGACGATCGAACCGGGCCGGGTCGCCTTGATCACCCGCTGCCGGATCGTCGGGGCGGTGGGCTTGGCCCAGTCCTGGGGGTCGACGGCCCAGTGCAGCGAACGCATCCCGAGCTGCCGGGCCACCGCCACCACCTCAGGGGTCCACCGCCCGCCCGGCTGCCGGTAGAACGGCACCTTGGCGCCCGGCGCGGCGGCCTGGATGGCCCGGTTGGTCCGTACCAGGTCGGCCTTGATGTCCGCGACCGGCCGGCGGCCGAGGTTGAGGTCGTGGTGCCAGCTGTGGTTGCAGAGCTGGTGGCCCTCACGGACGATCCGGGCGATGAGCTGAGGGTGGCGCCGGGCCTGGGTGCCGATCACGCAGAAGGTGGCCTGCACCTTGGCCGCGCGCAGCTGGTCGAGGATCTTCGGCGTCCAGGCCGGGTCCGGCCCGTCGTCGAAGGTCAGCGCGACGGCGCGGGTGCCGGTGGTCCGCCGCAGCCCGGCCGGGAGCTTGGTGGGACGTGGCCGCAGCGGGGGCGGGGTGGTGGCCCGGGTCGGTGTCGGCTTCGGCGAGGTGGTCGGTTTCGCAGTCGCCTCGGGCTCCGGCGTCGCCGACCCGGTCGGGGCGGCGGCCTCCGGGCGCGGGGCGGTCGGCTCGGCGCAGCCGCCGAGGAAGAGGACCAGGCTGAGGCCGAACGCCAGGACGGCGCGTGCGCTCATCGTCGCTCCGAGGGGTAGAGGTCCGTGGGCGACTCGACGCTAGTGCACGTTTCGTGAAATGGGCAGACCCGTCAAACCCCTGCCGGTCGGTCCAGCGAGTCGCGTACGGCCAGGGCCAGCGCCCGCGCCTCGGCGAGGTCGGCCGGCCGGACCACGCCGGCCGGTAGCGCGTCCGCCTGCCAGCCCGGCCCGGCGGCCAGTGCCAGCAGCGGCCGGTGGGGGCCGGCGAGCAGCGCGGTGAGCTGGGCCGGGTCGGCCGTGTCCCGGGTGTGCGACCAGAGCACCACCGCGGCCGGGCCGGTGCGGTTCACCGCCTCGACCAGCGCCGGCGCCGGCACCCGGGCACCGAGCATCCGGTACGCGACGCCGGCCTCGGCCAGCGCGGCGGCCAGCGCCTCCAGCGGCAGGGTGTGTTGCTCCTCGTCGGCGCAGGAGAGCAGGATCCGGGCGGGCCCGGTGGCCGTCCCGGCCCGGCCGACGGTGGCGAACGCCTCCGAGACGCACCGGGACACCAGGTGCTCCACCTCGATCAGGCCGGCGGTGGCGGCGTGCCGGTCGCCGATGCCGGCGAGCACCGGCCGCAGCAGCCGGTCCCAGGTGGCGACGACCCCCTCGGCCGCCAGGTGACGCGCGATCGCCTCCCCGATCGCGGCCGAGTCCAGCCGTACGGCGGCCCGGGCCAGCCCGCGGGCCGCCGGGCCGGCCCGGCCCACCGGCACGCCCCGGCCACCGCCGGCCCGGCCGCCAACCGGCACCGCCACGGGCGGGGGTGGCACGCTCGGGGCCGGGGGTGGCGCGATCGGGGCGGGCGGCGCGTGGCGGGCCGGGAGCGGCGCGTGGCGGGCCCAGCGGGCCGCCTCGGCGGGAGTGACGCCCTCCGCGGTGAGCCTGCGCATGACCTCCAGGCGCGCGACGTCGGCCGGCGTGTACCGCCGGTGCTGCCCCGGTAGGTGCTGGCTGGGCCCGAGCCCGTAGCGCTGGTGCCAGGTGCGCAGCGTGGTGACCGCGACGCCCAGCCGGCGCGCCGCCGCCCCCGCGCTCAGCGCCTCATCGGCCACCCGGCCGCTCCGACGCGTCGCCCACCGGGGCGTCGGAGCGGGTCGCGCCGGTGCCGGGGGCGTCCGCCGCGGGCGGGGACGGGTGCAGCAGGCGGTCCAGGACCCCGCCCAGCCAGGGCGCGTACGTGTGCGGGTCGGCCGCCAGGTCGGCCGCCAGTTGCACCGGATCGACCCAGCGCAGCTCGGCGACCTCGTCCGGGTCGGGGCGCAGCGCCGTGTCGGCCGGCACGTCCGCCCGCAGCACGTGGTCGTACTCGAACTCGACCCGGCCGGTGGCCGGGTCGTCGGCACGGTAGACGTACACGCCGACGGGGGTGAGGCCGACGGGCCCGGCGCCCAACTCCTCGGCCAGCCGCCGGTTGGCGGCCTCGGCCAGCGACTCGCCGGGACCGGGGTGGCCGCAGCACGAGTTGGCCCAGCGCAACGGGAACCGGGTCTTGACGGCGGCCCGGCGCTGGATCAGCACCCGGCCTGCCGGGTCGACCAGCAGGACGGAGAAGGCGCGGTGCAGCTGGCCGGGTGGCTGGTGGGCGGCGGCCACGGTCGTCTCGCCGTGCGCCCGGCCGGCGTCGTCGACCAGCTCGACGAGGTGCGCCTCGCGCGAGCCGCTCACCGCTCGCCCCCGGTGACGCGGGCGGCGGCCAGCTTGCCGGAGATGAGCACCATCGGCACGCCGACGCCGGGCTGCGTGCCGGAGCCGACGAACACGACGTTGGCCAGGGACCGGTGCAGGTTCGACGGGCGGAACGGGCCGGTCTGGAAAAGGCTGTGCGCGGACGCGAACGGGGTGCCGGCGGCCATTCCCTGCTCGGCCCAGTCCGCCGGCGTGACCGTGTGCCGGACCTCGACGCCGGCGCCGAAGCCGACGTACCCGCGCTCCTCCAGCGTCGCGACGAGCTGGTCGGCGTAGCGGCGGCCCAGGTCGCCGCGCCAGTCGAGCGGGGCGCGGTCGAGGTTCGGTGTCGGGGCGAGTACGTAGTACGTGTGTCGGCCGGCCGGGGCGACCGACGGATCGGTCCGGCTGGGGTTGGTCACCAGTAACGACGGGTCGGTCATCAGTTTCCCCTGGCGGATCACCTCGTCGAACGTGCCCTTCCAGGACCGCCCGAAGTGGATGTTGTGGTGCGCGATCCTCGCATAGCCCTGCCGTGAGCCGACGTGCAGCACGAGGCAGGACGGCGAGTAGGTGAGCCGGCGGCGCCGGGCCGGGGGGAGCAGATCCCGGTAGGCGACGGGCAGGTCGGGGTTCAGCACCACCACGTCGGCCGGGACGAACTCGTCGTCCGCCGTGAGCACTCCGGTCGCCCGGCCGCCGGCGGTCTCGACCCGGGTCACCTCGGTGCCGTACCGGATCCGCACGCCGTGCTTCTCCGCCGCGCCGGCCAGCGCGCGGGAGACCGCGTGGACGCCGCCGCGCGGAAAGTACACCCCGGCCACCGAGTCGAGGTACGCGATGACGGCGTAGATCGCCAGCGCGTCGTGCGGCGCGAGCCCGGCGTACATCGCCTGGAAGGAGAAGATGCGCTGGGTGCGTGGGTCCCGGAAGAACTGGTTGATCTTCGTCTGGAGCCGGCGGAACGCGCCGTTGGCCAGCAGCCGCAGCAGGTTGCCCGTCAGCAGGTCGGTCGGCGCGTCGAGGTTGCGCTCGATGAAGTCGGCCCGCTCCAGCCGCCACAGCTCCCGGGCGTACTCGACGAAGCGCAGGTAGCCGTCGGCCTCCCGGGGCCCGCATACGGCGGCGATCCCGGCCGCCATCCGGGTCGTGTCGGTGACGACGTCCAGCGTGGAGCCGTCCGGGTAGTACGCCCGGTACGCCGGGTCCAGCGGCGTCAGGTCCAGCCAGTCGCCCAGCTCCTCGCCGACCGCGCCGAGCGCCTCGGCGATCAGGTCGGGCATGGTGAGCACGGTGGGCCCGGTGTCGAACTCGTACCCGTCGACGGCGAGTCGCCCGGCCCGGCCGCCCGGCACCGGCTCGCGCTCGACCACCGTCACCTGCCGGCCGGTGCCGGCCAGGTGCAGCGCGCAGGCCAGCCCGCCGAGCCCGGCGCCGACGACGACCACCCGGTCCGTCGGTCCCGTCACGGTCCGCACCTGGCCACCTCCTTCGGAACGCCGCCCACCATGCCCGGCAACCGCCGCGTCGGCCGTGCGGCGAGCGTACCCTAGGGTTATGGGCTGCGTCGATTGATGCGTCGATTCTTGAGGAGTGCCGGTGGAGACCGACCTGGCCGCCGCCTACGACCGCTGCCGCGAGCTGCACCGGCGTCACGGCCGCACCTACTATCTCGCCACCCGCCTGCTCCCCGCCTGGAAACGCCGGCACGTACACGCCCTCTACGGCTTCACCCGGTACGCCGACGAGATCGTCGACCGCATTGAGGACGCGTCGCCGGACGAGCGGGCGGCGAGGCTCGACGGCTGGTCGGCGCGCTTCCTCGCCGGGCTGGACGGCGCGCCCGTCGACGACCCGCTGCTGCCCGCCGTCCTGCACACCATCGCCGTGTTCGACCTGGACCGGGCCGACTTCGCGGCGTTCCTGCGCAGCATGGCGATGGACCTGACGGTCACCTCCTACCGGACGTACGACGACCTGCTCGACTACATGGAGGGCTCGGCCGCCGTCATCGGCACGATGATGCTGCCGATCCTGGGCAGCTCCGACCCGGTCGCCGCCCGCGAACCCGCCCGCCAACTCGGCCTCGCCTTCCAGCTCACCAACTTCGTCCGGGACGTGGCCGAGGACCTGGACCGCGGCCGGACGTACCTGCCGGACGAGGACCTCGCCGCGTTCGGCGTCACCCGCCAGGACCTGCTCGCCGCCGCCGCCGGGCGCCGGAGCACGCCGCGGATCCGGGAACTGATCGCGTACGAGGTGACCCGCGCACAGGCGCACTACGCCGCCGCCGCGCCGGGCATCCCCCTGCTGGCGGCCGGCTCGCAGGCGTGCATGCGGACCGCGTACGCGCTCTACGGCGGCATCCTGGACGAGGTGGCCGCCCAGGGCTACGACGTCTTCGCGCGCCGGGCCCGCGTGCCGGGGCGACGGCGACTGGCCGTGGCGGGACGCGCCCTGCTCGCCCCGCCGGGCACCCCGGTCGCGCTCCCCGGCCCGGGGCGGCGGGAGGGGGGCCTTGTCACCGCGGGGGTCCCGTCCTGACCGTCGCGGGCGGCGGAATCAGAGGCAGGAGTGCAGGGCCTCGACCAGCTCGTCCACCCGGTCGTGGCCGGCCAGCCGCGCGGTGGCGTACGCGAAGGTGTAGCCGCGCGCCGGATCCGCCCAGGCGCTGCTGCCGCCGATCCCGCCCATGCCCCAGCTACCGTCCGGCTCCCACTGCATGCCCAGCGTCCAGCACGCCCGACGGTCCAGCACCACGTCCGGCCCGTCGTACTGGACGCGGGTCGCCTCGCCGACCAACTCGGGGCTGAACAGACGTACCCCGTCCAGCGTGCCGCCGGCGAGCAGGCCGGCGTAGAGGCGGGCCAGCCCGGCGGCCGTGGCGTGCAGGTTGACCGCCGGCACCTCCGCGCCCCGCCACACCGGGCCGTTCAGCACCGCCACGTCGAGGCCGCCGGCCGGGTTGCCCAGCGCCCGCGCCCGCACCGAGCCCGGCTCGCCCAGCGTCCGGGCCGGCCAGCCCGGATCGCCGTACGACAGGTCGGCGCACCGCCGCCGGTCCGCCGGCCCGAGGCCGAAGCCCAGGTCGAGCCGCCACGGCCCGGCGATCTCGTCGGCCAGGAAACGGCCCACCGACCGGCCGTCCACCCGCCGGACCAGCTCGCCCACCAGGTGCCCGTACGTCCAGGCGTGCTCGCCCGCGACGGAACCCGGCTCCCACTCCGGCTCGGCGGCGGCCAGGTCGGCGCAGAGCAGCGCCCAGTCGGCGACCGCGTCGGCCGGGCGGGGCACCGGGAACGCCGGCAGGCCCGCCGTGTGGCTCAGCACCTGGCGCACGGTGGCCGGGGCGCGGAACCCCGGCCAGTGCGCCGCCACCGGGTCGTCCAGGCCGAGCCGGCCCCGGTCGACGAGCGCCAGCAGGCACAGCGCCACCACCGGCTTGCCGACCGAGTACACGTTGACCAGGGTGTCCGGCCGCCAGTCCCGCCCGTCGCCCGGCCGCCCCCGGGAAGGGTCGGCGGTAGCCCCGCCCCGGCTGCCGCCGACGAGGTCGACGACCAGCCGCCCGTCGTACCAGACGGCGAGGGAGGCCCCCGTCTCCCGGCCGGCGGCGAACAGGTCGTGGAAGCAGTCCCGGACCGGGGCGAAGCGTGCGCGCATCCGGCCACCGTAGGGCCTGCCCGCCGGAAACGGGCCCGCCATTTCCGGCCCCGCCAGGGTGGCCGCGACCCGCCCGGTGAGGAATGCTGGCGTGGTGGCGGAGCCGGAAGTGGTGGACGTGGTCGTGGTCGGGCTCGGCGTCGGCGGCGAGGAGGTGGCCGGGCGGCTCGCCGAGGCCGGCCTGAGCGTCGTCGGGGTCGAGCGGGGCCTGGTCGGCGGGGAGTGCCCGTACTGGGGCTGCGTCCCGAGCAAGATGATGATCCGGGCGGCGAACGCGCTCGCCGAGGCCCGCCGGGTCGACGAGTTCGCCGGCACGGCCCAGGTCCAGCCCGACTGGGCGCCGGTGGCGAAGCGGATCCGCGAGGAGGCCACCGACACCTGGGACGACACGGTCGCGGTACGGCGGTTCACCGACAAGGGCGGCCGGTTCGTCCGGGGCGACGGCCGGCTCGACGGCCCCGGCCGGGTACGCGTCGGCGACCAGGTGTTCCAGGCCCGGCACGGGATCGTGCTGGGCACGGGCACCCGTCCCGTCGTCCCGCCGATCGACGGGCTGGCCGACACGCCGTACTGGACGAACCACCAGGCGATCGAGGTCGAGGATCTGCCAGGCTCGCTGCTGGTCCTCGGCGGCGGCGCGATCGGGCTGGAGCTGGCCCAGGCCTTCGCCCGGTTCGGGGTCGCCGTGACGATCGTCGAGGCGATGGACCGGGTGCTCGCCGTCGAGGAGCCCGAGGCGTCCGAGGTGGCCGCCGCCGCGCTGCGCGCCGACGGGGTGCGCATCGAGACCGGCCTGCGGGCCGAACGGGTCGCCCACGACGGGCGGGCGTTCACGCTGTACGGCACGGGCGGCGTCACGATCGTCGCCGACGAGCTGCTGGTGGCGACCGGCCGGCGGGCCGACCTCGACGAGCTGGGCCTGGAGACGATGGGCCTCGACCCGTCCCGGCGCCACCTCGCCGTGGACGACCGGATGCGCGTCGCCGCGGGGATCTGGGCGGTCGGCGACCTGACCGGCGAGGGCCCGTTCACCCACGTCGCCATGTACCAGGCGGCGATCGTGGTCGCCGACGTGCTTGACCACACCCGGCAGGCGCAGCCGGGACCGGAGGCGGGCACCACCCTGAGTGGGACGGCGGGCCCGGCCGGCGTGCCCCGCGCCGACTACCGGGCGCTGCCCCGGGTCACCTTCACCGACCCCGAGGTGGGCGCGGTCGGGCTGACCGAGCGGCAGGCGCGGGAGCGCGGGATCAACGTGCAGGTCGGCCTCAGCCGGCTCGGCTCGTCGGCCCGGGGCTGGATCCACCGCGCCGACGGGCTCATCAAGCTGGTCGCCGACGCCGACCGGGGCGTGCTGGTGGGGGCGACGTCCGTCGGGCCGGCCGGCGGCGAGGTGCTGTCCGCGCTGGTGGTGGCGGTGCACGGGGCCGTCCCGATCGACCAGTTGCGCCACATGATCTACGCGTACCCGACGTTCCACCGCGCGATCGAGGACGCCCTCCGAAACCTGCGGTAGCGCCGTCAGGTCGGGGCGCCGTGCCGGCCCGCTCCAGCCGCGAAGCGGGCCGCGCCCGCCGCCGCGCCGGCCGTGAGCGACTCCACGCCGTACGCCAGCTCGACCGCCAGCGCCTCCGGCTCGGGCAGGCCGGCGCCGGCCAGCACCGCCGCCCGGTCGTTGCGCAGGCAGGTCTGCGGGTGGCGGGCGATCTCGGCGGCCAGCCGCTCGGCCTCCGCCCGGGCCTCGCCCGGCGCGACCAGCCGGTTCACCAACCCCATCCGGTACGTCTCGTCCGCCGGCACCGGCCGGCCGGTGAGGATCAGGTCCAGCGCCCGGCTCTCCCCGATCAGCCTCGGCAGCCGCACCGTGCCGCCGTCGATCAGCGGCACCCCCCAGCGCCGGCAGAACACCCCGAGCACCGCGTCGGACTCGACGACCCGCAGGTCGCACCAGAGCGCCAGCTCCAGCCCGCCGGCCACGGCGTACCCGGAGATCGCGGCGATCACCGGCTTCGACAGGCGCATCCTCGTCGGGCCCATCGGGCCGTCGCCGTCCGGCTCGACGCGGTTGCCCCTCGGGGTGCCGATCGCCTTCAGGTCCGCGCCCGAGCAGAACGTCCCGCCGGCGCCCCAGAGCACGGCAACCGCCGCCGCCGGGTCGGCCTCGAACGCGCGGAACGCGTCGGCCAGCGCCCGCGCGGTCGGGCCGTCGACGGCGTTGCGGGCCGCCGGCCGGTCCAGGATCACGGTGGTCACCGCGCCGGCGCGCTCCACTCGTACGCCCATCCGGACAGCATGCCCGCCCGGGGCGCCGGCGCGCCAGGCCGGAGCCTGCGTGGGCCTCAAGGCTCGTCGCAGCGGGCCTGCTCGTGCCCCCGGCCCTGATCGTGGCGGCGACGGTGGCGGCCTCAGCCCTCGTCGCGGCGGGCGAGGGTGGTGGCCTCAGCCCTCGTCGCGGCGGGCGAGGGTGGTGGCCTCAGCCCTCGTCGCGGCGGGCGAGGGTGGCGCCGAGGGCGGCGGCGACCACGCAGCCGACACCGGCCAGCTGCGGCCAGGCCAGCAGCTCGCCGAGCAGCAGGGTGCCCACCAGCGCGGCGATCGCCGGTTCCAGGCTCAGCAGGACGGCGAAGACCTGCGCCGGCATCCGGCGCAGCGCGGCCAGCTCCGCCGAGTACGGCAGCACCGACGACAGCAGCGCCACCCCGAGCCCGAGGGCGAGGACGCGGGGATCGAGCAGCTCGACGCCGGCCGTGGCCACCCCGAACGGCAGTACGCAGAGCGCGCCGGCCGTCATGCCCAGCGCCAGCCCCCGGGTCCCCGGCACCCGCGTGGCCAGCGCCTTGCCGAGCAGCACGTAGCCGGCCCAGCCGAGGGCGATCAGCCCGCACAGCGCCATCCCCAGGGCGTCCACGCCGACCCCGCCGAGGCCGGCCAGCAGCAGCACCCCGGCCCCGGCCAGCACCGCCCACAGCACGTCGGCGATCCGGCGGCTGCCGAGCAGGGACACCAGCAGCGGGCCGGCGAAGCCGACGGTGACCGCCACGCCGAGGGGTACTCGGTCCAGCGCGGCGTAGAAGGCGAGGTTCATCGCGGCCATCGCCACCCCGAACGCCGCGACCAGACCGGCCGCCCGCCACCCGAGCCGTAGACCCGGCCGGACCACCACCAGCAGCACCAGCGCGCCGAGGCCGAGCCGCAGGGCGGTCGTGCCGCCCGCGCTGGTCGCCCCGAACAGCTGCTTGGCCACCGCCGCGCCGACCTGGGTGGAGAGCATCCCGAGCAGCATCAGCAGCGGCGGCGGTAGGGCGTCGGGGCGGCCGATCGCGGCGGTCAGCCGGGCGGCGGCGGGGGTCGGCAGCGGGCGGGAGGCATGGGCGTACACCCCGTCCACGATGGCCCCGGCGGGCCCCGGCCGCGACAGCATTTCCAGTAGCATCGGCGGCGGCACGATCATGTGAGGTGCCCCACGTGAGTGGGGAGAATCGGGAAGCCGGTGCGAATCCGGCACGGGCCCGCCGCGGTGACCGGGGAGCCACCGTCCACGCGCGCAGAGCGCAGCCACTGGCCGTACGGCTGGGAAGGCGGACGGCCAGGCGTCGATCCGGGAGTCCGAAGACCGGCCTCGCGTCGACCGCCCGCCCGCAGGGGTGGGCCGAGCGCAGCGGGAGCCTGCCGTGGAACTGTACGACGCCATCCACCGTCGCCGTGACGTCCGAGCCCAGTTCACCGGGGAGCCGGTGCCCGAGGAGACCCTGCGTCGCGTCCTCGCCGCCGCCCACGCCGCACCGAGCGTCGGCTACTCGCAGCCGTGGGACTTCATCCTGGTCCGGGACGCCGACACCCGTCGCCGCTTCCACCGCCACGTCCAGGACGAGCGGGAGACCTTCGCCGCCACGCTGGACGCCCCGGCGGCCGAGCGGTTCGCCCGGATCAAGATCGACGGGGTGCTGGAGTCGACCCTGTCGATCGTGGTCACCTACGACGCGGCCCGGGGCGGCCCGGCGGTGCTCGGCCGGCACGCCATCGCCGACGCCGGCCTCTACTCGGTCTGCCTGGCCATCCAGAACCTCTGGCTCGCCGCCACGGCCGAGGGGCTCGGCGTCGGCTGGGTCTCCTTCTACCGCGAGCCGTTCCTCGCCGAGCTGCTGGGCGTACCGGACGGCATCCGGCCGGTCGCGTGGCTCTGCGTCGGGCCGGTCACCCACCTGGAGGCCGTACCCGACCTGGCCCGGCACGGCTGGCGTCAGCCGCGTCCGCTCGCCGCGGCCGTCCACCGGGATCGCTGGCGGTGATCGGCCTCGTGGCGGCGACATGGCGGCATCCGGGTCGGACGGATGCCGCCATGTCGGGGACATGGTGTGTCCGCTCCCGGCGCGGTCGGCGCGAATTGTCGCCGTCGCCCGGTTTGCGACCGCTTCCGCCGGGAAGTCGGACGGCATGCGGGCACTCTTGACGAAACTCGAACAGAACTCGGCGCTGGACCGAGCCGGCGACCGGTTGCAGCGCGGCGTCCAGGCCACCCTCCGACCGCAGCGGGTCCGCGACCTGCTGCACGGGGTGTGGCTTGGGCATCCGTTGCATCCCGCGATGGTGCAGGTGCCGGTGGGCGCCTGGATCAGCGCGGCCGTGCTCGACCTGATGCCGGGGCAGCGCCGGGCGGCCACCGCGCTGGTCGGGCTGGGCACGGTCAGCGCCCTCCCGGCGGCGGTCGCCGGGCTGAACGACTGGGCGGCCCTCGCCCGCGACCAACGCCGGGTCGGCCTGGTGCACGCCGCCGCGAACACCGTAGCCCTCGCCCTGTACGCGGGCTCGCTGGCGGCGCGGCGGCAGGGCCGGCACGGGGCGGGGCGGATGCTGGCGTACCTCGGGCTGACGGCCGCGAGCACGGGCGCGTACATCGGCGGGCACCTGGCGTACAAGCAGGCGGCGCAGGTCAACCAGAGCGTCTCCGAGCTGCACCGGATCAGCGACGGCTGGAAGTCGGTCGCGGACATGGCCGCGCTGCCGCAGCGGAAGCTGATCACCCGCGAGGTGGACGACGTCTCGGTGATCCTGTACCGGCACGGCGACGACGTCACCGTGATGCTGGAGCGCTGCCCGCACCAGAGCGGCCCGCTCGGACAGGGCGAGGTCACCGAGGTCGACGGGCACGACTGCGTCGTCTGCCCGTGGCACGGCAGCACGTTCCGGCTCAACGGCGGCGAGGTCGTGCACGGCCCGGCCGCCAACGACCAGCAGATCCTGACGAGCCGGGTGGTCGACGGGGTGCTGCAGGTCCGGCTGCCCTGACCCGCGCCGGCACGGCACGGTCCGATCCCGGCGTCCGGCTGTGGCCGGTCGGACCTGGTGCCGCTGTTGGCCCGGCCCCGGCGGGCCCCGGTGCCGCTGTTCGCGGGCCCCGGTGCCGCTGTTCGCGGGCCCCGGTAGGTCAGCCCCGGCGGTGCCGGCCGGTGACGAAGGCCCGCGCGCTGGCGGTCGCCCGGGCGGTGGTGGTCCGGGCGGCGCCGGCGGCTCGGGCGGTGGCGCCGCCCCGGGCGGTGGCGCCGGCGGCTCGGGCGGCGGTGGCGGGCCGGCGGCGCAGCCCGAGGACCGCGCCGATCTGCGCCCCGACGATGCTGGCCACGGCGAGCACCGCCGAGACCGCGAGCGGCCGGTTCACCCGGTCCTCCTCGCCGGCCCGGGACGCCCCGGCGGCCATCGCCGGCTGCCCGCCGCCGGGCGACTGCGCCACCTGCTGGGCCGACTGGGACGACCCGGCCGGGGGCCGGGCCGCCGACGGCCCCGGCGAGGGGCGGGTGGTCCTGGGCGACGAGGGGGTCTCTCCTGCCTGAGCGCCGGGCCCGGGCGGGTTGGCGGGAGCGGCCGGGCTGGCCGGGGACGCGGGGGACTCGGACGGCGCGGCCGGGGGTGCCGGCGGCGTGACCGTGCCGGGGGCGGGGGTCGTCGGCCGGGCCACGAGCCGGCCGGTGGCGTGCCGGCGCGCCCCGCCGTCCTGGCTGTCGTCCGGGAGCCGGATCAACTGTCCGGGCTGGATCCGGTCCGGGTCGCGCAGCCGGTTCAGCTTCGCGACGTCCCGGTAGCGGTCGAAGTCGTCGAGGTAGCGCTCGGCCACCTTGCCCAGATAGTCGCCCTTGGCCACCCGGTACACCGTCGGTCCCGTCTGCTCCGGCGTCTCGGCGGCGGCCGTGGCGACCGCCGCCGGCCCGGGTCGGGCGGCCACCGGGGCCGTCGCGGCGGGCGGCAGGGTCGCCGCCGTCCGGTGGGTCGCCGCCGGCTGCACCGCCGCCGGGGCGGCGGCTGCCGCGTACGGGCCGGTCAGGACGGTCGCCGCGCTCGCGGCCGGGCTCGCCGCGATGATCAGCGCGACCGAGCCGACCAGCGCGGCGGCGGCCCGCTGCTGCCGGCTCATCCCGGGCAGCCGGGGAGCCGGCCGGCGCACCGCCTGCGCGCCGAGCTCCACGAGCACGGAGAGGGCGAACGTGGCCCACCCGAACCAGCCGACCAGGGCGAGCGCGCGCAGGAAGAGCTGCCCGTCGTCCCGGCTGGTGAGCGCGGTGCCGATCTCGGCGAGGGTGGGTACGTGGTCGGGCAGCGGGTTGCCGGCGAACGCGATCAGCGCCACCGGCGCCCCGACCAGCACCGCGACCAGCACGATCAGCGCGCCGAACCCGGTGAGGAACTGCCCGACCCGCCGTGCGGCGGAGCGACCCGGTGTGGCCATGGCGTGCCTTCCCTTCTACGGGCCCTTGGTGAGGGCCCGCGCGGTGGCCTCACCGGAGACGGTGACGGTGTTGCCGAAGCCGAAGAGGCCGAGCATGTACCGGTCGTAGGTGACCGTGACGCGGACGCGGACGAGCTTCTCCCCGTCCACGACCGGGAACTCGACGGAGTGGCCGGTGACCCCGGCCGCGGCGAGGTAGCTGCGTACCGCCGCCCGGGCCGCCACCTCGTCGATCTCCTTGGGTCCACCCTCGATGGCCTGCGCCCGGTCGATGGACTGCCCACCGGTCCGGGCCGCCTCGGCGGCGAGGTTGTCGGCCCGCTGCATCGACCGCAGCTGGCCGGCGCCGTCGAACGCCAGGCCGATGATCGCGAGTACGCCGATCATGCCCGCGGCCAGGAACAGGCTGACCCGGCCGTCGTCGCGGCGCAGCCACCCGACCCGGCGCAGCCACCCGATCCCGCCGGCGGAAGCGGGGCGCGGCGTCACGACCGGCTCCGGTAGCGGTCCAGCGGGGAGGTGAACGTGGCCGAGACGGCCCGGGCGCCGGTCATGCCGGGCAGCAGCGACAGCCGGATGTCGGCGAAGGAGACCGTACATGTGACGCGTACGGTCACGGCGGCCGGTTCCCCGGGGGCGGCAGCGTACGCCTGGTCGAAGCTGACCGGTGTGCCGTTCACCGAGCCGGTGAAGGTCAGCGCCGGCTGGCTGGCGCAGTTCGCCCGCTGCCAGTCCAGTTGCGAGCCGGCGGCGGCCAGCGCCGCCTCGCGGGCGGCGTCGGCGTCCCGCGAGATGGACGCTGCCCGGGCCGCGTCGTGCGCCGCCGACTGGACCGCCTCCTGCGCGATCGCCGTACGCCCGGCGACGCCGGCCAGCACGATCAGGCCGATGAACGCCGGGGCGAGGACGGCCACCTCGACGGCCACCGAGCCGCGCTCGGTCCGGTGGCCGGCACCCGTGGGCCCCGGCCGCCTCCACACCTTCGAGCATCCGTCCAGTTGGCGAACCCACCGCCGCACGATGCTCATCCCGTCGTCCACCGTTCGACGGTGCCGTGGGCGGTCTGCCGTACCGCGAAGTCGACGCCCGGGACGACCGACAGGGACCGGCCGGTCACCGTGCAGGTCACCTCGGTGGTGCCGGTCACGCAGGCCGGGCCGGGCTGGTCCCAGCCGACCAGCCAGTCGCCGGCCGCCGTGAGGAACGCGGCGGCCCGGGCCTCCCCGGCACCCGGCGGGGCCAGGTGGACGCGCTGCGCGTTGACCGCGGTCTGCGCGGCGTTCAGGGCGGTGGCCCGCGCGACGAACCAGGCGGCGACCTGGATCGAGCCGAAGAGCAGCACCAGGATCGCCGGCATCACCACGGCCAGCTCCACCGGATTGGCGCCCCGGTCCGCCCCGCCCAGGGCTAGCCGCGCGCGTATCCGGTGCCGGCGCCGCCCTGGGCCGCGCACGCCAGCGGACCGGTCGGCGGGTGCCGACCGGCTCCGCTCCGGGCGCGGGGGGCGGGTCACCCCCGTCAGTTCCCGCCGCCGGCGCCGGGGTCGGTGGCGCCCGGGATGTTGGTCATCCACTCGTTGGCCTTGGTCAGGGCGAGCGCGGTGACGGCCATCGCGACGGCGACCAGCCCGAAGATGATCACTGCGGTCGGGACGGGGCTGTCGCCGCGCTCGCCGTCGCGGCGCAGCTCGGCCAGCCGGGTGGTCAGCGCGACGTGCAGGTAGGCGATGAGACTCATGACGGTGCTCCTTCTCGGGGTCAGATCACAGCCGGGCGAGGAACGGGTAGACCATGAAGCCGAGCAGGACGAAGACCAGCAGCGACCCGGGGACGTCCAGCCGGCTGGTCACCGCCTCGGCGCGGGCGAGGTTGTCGGTGCGGATCTGGTCGCGCAGCGAGTCGGCCCGGCTGCGCAGCGTCTCGTGGACCTGCGCCCCCTCGCTGCCGGACGAGCGCATGATCGCCCCGACGTCGCCCAGCTCCGGGATGCCGATCTTCTCGGCCAGCTCGCGCAGCTCGTCCCAGGGCGAGTGCATCTGCATCTGGGCGATCCGCAGCGACTCCCGGATCCGGTCGAACACCCAGCCGTCGCAGATCGCCGCCGCCCGCTCCAGCGCCTGCACCGGGCCGTGCGCGGCGGAGAGCTGCAACGCGACCAGGTCCAGGTAGGTGCAGACCGCCTGGCGGAACTCGTCCCGGGCGGCGGCCGCCCGCACCAGCACGGCGCGGTGCGCCAGCAGGGCGGCGACCAGGGCCATCCCCAGGCTCCCCAGCACGGGTACGACCACCGGGACCGACAGCCCGCCGAGGAACAGCACGGTCGACGCCAGGGTCGGCGTGACCAGCCCGACCAGCGCGGACAGCAGCACGGACAGGGCGTACTGCTCGGGGGTCTGGTCGATCAGCGCGAGCTGCCGGTGCGGCGGGCGCAGCCAGCGGGCGAACCCGCCGATCCAGTCGAGGCTCCGCCCGGCCGGAACGACCCGGGCGACGCCCGGCGGCTGGTGCAGCCGGCGCAGCGCGGGGCCGAGCGCGGGGGCGGCCGGCAATGCCTCGCGGACGACCAGGAACACGCCGAGCCCCACCGCCGCGCCGCCGCCGACGGCGAGGGTGAGCTGCCAGTTCAAGATCATCAGTGCCCCCTCTCGTCAGCGACTGCGGGGCTCGCGAGCTTCACGCGATCGCCTCCGTCGGGTCGGGGGCGGGCAGGAACCGCGCCGGCCGGGGCGGCTGGCTCATCAACCGCACCCAGGCCAGCAGGCCGACGAACGCCGCGCCGAGCACCATCATCACGAGCTGCCCGACCGGCGTGCCGTACGGGCGGACGTACTCGGTGTTGACCAGCCCGTACGCCAGGGTCACCAGGGTCATGCCGGTGAGGAAGCGGACGGCGAACCGCGGTTGGGTGCGCTTGGCCTCGATCTCGCGCCGGGTGGCCACCTCGGCCGCGGCGGCGCCGGCGATCGAGCCGAGGACGTCGCCGAGGCGTTCGCCCCGGTCACTCAGGTGCAGGATCAGCGCGGCCACCACCTGGTCGCAGACCGGGTCGGAGATGTCGTCGGCGAACGCGAGCAGGGCGGACCGGGCCAGCCAGCCGGCCTGGAGCCGGGTGGCGAGCAGCCGTACCTCCTCCTCGATCTCCTCCGGGGCGGTGGCGATCGTGCCGATGATGGCCTGCTGGAGGCCCTGGCCGGTGGCGGAGATGTCCTTGAGCCGGCGGGTCCACTCGCCGACCGCCTCGATCCGGGCGATGGCCCGCTGCTCCGCCCGGCCGACCGAGAACAGCCAGGGCGTGCCCGGCACCGCCGCGCCGACCAGCAGCCCGACCACCGGCAGCCCGGTGAGCAGGAAGGCCAGCGCGCCGGCCAGCACCGCGCCGCCGAGCAGCAGTTGGTGGTTGCGCTGCTCGCGGGGGGTGGCGCCGGAGCCGAGCCAGAGCCGGCGCAGCCCCCGCCCGGCGCCCGGCGCCGGCCCGGGCGGCCGGGTGGTGCCGACGAGCGCCACCACGGCCAGCACCAGGCCGGCGACGCAGGCGGCACCGGAGACCATCGCGATCAGCTCGACGTTCGCGCTCACCGGGCCACCGCCGGTGCGAGTCGGCTGTGCCGGGGACGCTGCCAGGCGCCGGCGCCGGCCTCGATCCACCGGCCCAGCAGCCGGGCGTCGTAGCCGACCCGGAGCAGCTGCTCGCGGACGCGCTCGGGCAGATGGCGGGGTACGGCCCGGCCGTCCGGGCCGGGGCCGAAGACCGTGGTGGTGACGATCCGGTTGCCCTCGCCGACCCCGATGACCTCCTCCACGTGGGAGACGAACCGGTGCTTGCGCCCGCCGATCGCGGTCTCGTCCTCGACGGCGACGTAGACGATCAGGTCGAGGGCGTTGCCGGCCATCCGGCGGGCCTGGTCGACCGTCATCTCCCGGCCGTGGGCGAGAGCCAGCTCGACGATCCGTTCGCCGACCCCGGCCGGCGTACGGGCGTGGATCGTGCACATCGAGCCGCGGCTGGTGGTCATCGCCTGGAGCATCGGGACGATCTCCCGGGACCGCACCTCGCCGACGACGATCCGCAGTACGCCCATCCGCAGCGCGACGGGGATCAGGTCGGCGATGGTCACCTCACCCGCCGGGCGTCCGTCCAGCCCGCGCTCGCCGTGCCCCTCGCGGGCCTCGAAGCTCATCACCGCCCGGTGCCGGGCCCCGCGCCGCGCCGGCAGCAGCTCCCGGCTCTCCTCCAGCAGCACGTACGGCTCGTCGGCCGGGATCTCGTCCATCAGCGCCCGGACCACCGTGGTCTTTCCCGCCCCGGCCAGCCCGGCGACCATGATGTTGAGCCCGGCCCGCAGGGACGCCCGGAGGAAGTCCCGCAGCAGCGGGTCGATCATCTCGTCCAGGTCGCCCCGTCCGCCGGCGATGTCGTCGAGGCTCACCTCGAGGGTGTTGTGCTTGCGGATCACCGCGTACGGGCGGTGGCTGACCAGGAACACCGCGGCCAGCCGGCTGCCGTCGGGGAGTTGCAGGTCCAGCGTGGGCTTCGAGGTGGACAGCGAACGCTCGGTCGCCCCGGCGCGGCGGGCCGCCGCCTGCAGGATCTCCACCAGTTCGTCGTCGCTGTCGGCGATCGGCTCGGCCCAGTCGACCCCGCCGCCGTGGCGGGTGATGCGCACCTGGTCGCAGCCGAGGATGTGCACCTCCTCGATGGTGTCGTCGACCAGCAGCGTCTGCAGTCGTCCCAGGCCGACCAGCTCGGCGGTCACCTGGTCGAGCAGCAGTCGCTCCTCCCCGGCGGGCATCGGCGTGCCGGCCCGGCGGACCGCGTCGGCGTACTCGGCGACCACCGCGACGGCGAGCCGGGCCCGCTCGACCTCCTCGGCGTCGGCGTCGAACTCCCGGCCGCGCTGCCACAGGGCCAGCCGCTCGCTCAGCTCCCGGCGCAGCTCCCGCACCACGGCGAAGTCGACCCGGGGGCGGGGCGGCGGAGGCGCGGCGGGCGGCGGGGCGGCGGCCGCCGGGGCGGGCTGGTGCCGCCCGTTCGGCGGGGGCAGCGGCGGCGCGATCGAGGTCGCGCCGGGCTGTTGCGGGCCGCGGGGGTCGTGCGAGACGGGCTCAAAGCGCATGCGGCACCCCCTGCGCCGCCGGCCAGGCCAGCCGCGCCTGGCGCCGTTCGAGCAGCGCGCGGATCGGCACCTCCAGGGCGCCGGCCGCGCGCATCAGCGGTCGTCCGGCCCGCACGGTCCCGCCGAGGGTGAGCACGTCGGCCGTACGCGGGTCGTCCGGCAGCCGCGCGATCACCGGCAGCCGCAGCGCCTTGCTGATCTCGCTGCTCCCGTGGCCGTCGCCGACCGGCAGCAGTCGCAGGGTGCCGGGCGGCACCCGGTGCTCGGTGAAGTCCCGCTCGATCGCCCGGACCATGGCCCGGGTGGCGGACAGGTCGGGCAGCTTCGCCCGGGTGACCAGGAGCACCACGGCGGCGGCCCGCAGGATCGGCCACGGCGGGCCGGTGACCTGGAGCCGCCCGCAGTCCACGAGCACGTCGTACGGCGGCTCGCCGCGCTCCAGCCCGAGGAAGAAGTCGGTGAACCGCTGCCAGAGCGGGGTGACGCTGCCGGCCTGGGCCGGGTCGACGACCCCGGGCAGCAGCAGCCGCTCCCGGCGCGGCGCGTCCAGGTCGACGAGCTGGGACCAGAACGCGGTCTCCAGGCTGCCGTCGCGCAGCTCGCCGACGGCCAGTTCGCCGATGCCCCGCGGGCCGTCCAGCGCCCCGCCGAGGTAGCCGGCGAGGATCGAGCCGCCGGACGGGTCGCACTCG
Organism: Micromonospora sp. B11E3; assembly: GCF_039871625.1. Lineage (NCBI taxonomy): Bacteria > Bacillati > Actinomycetota > Actinomycetes > Micromonosporales > Micromonosporaceae > Micromonospora > Micromonospora sp. B11E3. The sequence goes on from NZ_JBDPMC010000045.1 coordinate 42,290, forward strand.
GCGAGCACCAGCCGCCGGTGCCAGGTCAGGGCGCAGGCCAACGCGGCGGTGGTGACGCCGGGCGAGCCCTTGGCCGAGACCAGCGCGATGATCGCCATGCTCAGGCCGCCTTGGTCAGCACGACCGCCACCCGGTCCTGGGTGGCCAGTGCCACCACGGCGGGCACGTCCCGGGCGGCGAGTGCCACGTACAGCACGACCTTGCTGGTCTCCGGGGTGGCGGTGTCGATCACCGTGCCCTCGAACCGGGTGCCGCCGGCCGACTGCCCCGTGGCGTTGCGGTCGGGGGTGCTGACCAGCAGGACCCGGTCGCCGGGGTGCAGCCGCTTCGCCGGCACCTGGCCGTGGCCGAGGTCGAGCGCGATCTGCTGCTGGCCGGGGCCGAGCAGCGGATCGTCGGTGAGCTGGCCGAGGGTGAGCAGGGTGCCCGGGGTGAGCGCCACGGCGGCCCGCTTGCCCACCACGTCCTTCAGCCGGCCGGCCGGCACCGGCCGCAGTCCCTGCCCGCCGGCCACCTGCACGGCGACCAGGTCGTCGGCGCCGAGCGTCCGGCCCACCTCGACGGGGCGGGCCACCGCCAGGTAGCTCCCGGTGGCCCGGACGGAGGTGACCGCGAACGCCGCGCCGAGGCCGCCGAGGGCGATCAGCAGGACGGCGAGGCCGAGCAAACCGGGACGGACGCGGCGCTGCCGGACCACCCTGGGCGGGGCGACCGGCGCGTCCACCGGCCCCGTACCGTTGCGCGTCGCGAGACTCACCGGGTCACCACCTGAAGTTCGTCGATCTGGATCTGTGCCGTGCCGCTGGTCCGGGTCTGGGTGATCTGGCCGCTCTCGCCGCTGCTGGACTGCCACTTCACCGTCCAGAACGTGGTGGCGCTGACGTCGTACGTGTCGGCCCGCGGGTAGCCGTCGTCGTAGCCACAGTCCGGGGAGGGCTGGCCCGCATGCGCGCCGTTCACCTCGTACGGGGTGCCGGGGCCGGTGCACTCGACCTTCTCGCCGTTGTCCATGTCCCAGACGATCCGGTCGACCTTCGCGGTGATGCTCACCGTCAGGCCGCGGTCGGAGGCGGACGCCTGCAGTGGACCGAAGTAGTCCTCGCCGGGGCTGGCCCACATCCACACCGGCAGGCCGACCAGGCCGGGGCCCTTGCTCTTGCGCGGGGCGACCCCCAGCCGGGGCGGCAGCAGCGAGATCGAGGCGAGCGCGCGCCGGGCCAGCTCCTCCGGGTCGGGCGGGGTGCCGTACCCGGGCGGCGGGGCGTCGAGCAGTTCCTCGTGCTGGCTGCCCAGGTCGCCGCCGTTGCAGGTGACCAGGTACCACTGCTTGCCCTCGGGCGTGTCCGGCGGCTGCGGCTCCTCCAGCTTGTAGTAGCAGCCGCTGCCGTTGTCGAACCAGCCCAGATCCTCGTCGTAGCAGGCGACGACGCGGCCGTTCCACTGGCACTTGCCGCCGGCGTCCGAGCCGCCGCCGTCCCCGGGGTCCCCGCCGTCGCCGGGCCTGCCCGGGGTGCCCGGGTCGTCGTCCCAGACGTTGCAGTCGTGCTGGCCGACCGGGCACTCGATGCCACCGGCCCGGGCCGCCGCCGCGCGGACCGTCGTGGCCGCGCCGGCCGCGGCGGCGGGCGGCGCGACGGCCGCGGCGAGCAGCAGGGCCAGGCCGATCCCGGCCAGCCGCCGTACGCGCCGTGCGCCCGCCGCGTCTCCTCCTCCCCGGGTCAGCACGGCTGGTCCTCGTGCGCGACGCCGTAGTTGATCAGCCAGCGGCCGTCCGGGTACCGGGTCGCGGTCGCCGTCGCCAGGTGCCGGCCGCCCCCGGAGCCGGGGACGACCCGTTTCGTCTTCGCGTAGACCAGCCGGTAGCGGGTGGCGTCCAGGCAGTCCTGGATCTCCACGGTCGCCGGGACGGTGTCCAGGCTGACGGCGGTGACGGTCGGGTCGGAGACGAGCGTTCCGGTACGCATCGCGCCGTGCTCCTTCGCTTCGCGAATTGTCAGACGGACCCGGGTCAGCAATGGGTCGGCCAGGAATCTGGCCAGTTCCGGATGGTGCGGATCGCTGCGCCGGCTGGCGTCGCGGGACGCGGCGAGATATCCGGAATAGGCGGCGAGGGCCGCTTCGCGCGCCGCGCGCTCGTCCGCCTCCGAATGGGTCGGGGTCGCCTTCTCCGGCGCGGGGAGCGGCTCGGCGGTCGCGTCCGGCTCCGTGCCGCAGGCCGCGACCGGGCCGGCTGCCAGGGCCGCGACCAGGAAGATCGCCCACCGGCCGGGATGCCGTGCTCGCAACGCCGCGCCTCCTCGCTGGCGACCCGGAGGACGGCGCAGTTGCTGCCTCCGGGCGTGCGGCAGTGCGACCGGATCCAGTCGCCCGGCCTTTCCGCGCCACCGCTGCATTTACCTGTGCTGATCTTTTGAAATTTCGTGAACCGATGTCCTCGTTCGGCCTCCGACGCCTTGTCCGGGGTTGCGTCGTACCCAAGGGGCGAGCATAGGCTGACGTCCGCCGATGCAACAGAGGCAATTTGCTTGAACACGCTCAGTGATGATCGGTGGTGGTGGCGGATGGCGCGCCTCGGTGCCTGCCGGCTGGCGCTCCGGCGACTCCCCGGTCCGGCGGCGGCTGCCGTCGCGCCGGCCATGGCGTCCGGGTGGACGCGCCCGTTCCGCCCGAAAGGCGGACCAGCTGCGGGCGATCCGTCCGATCTGCGTCCTCCCGGCGAGGCGGACGGGCGGCTGACGTACCGGCCCGGAGAGGCGGGCGCAAGGCGTCCCGGTGAGCTGGTCAGAGGCCGGATTCCGCGCCATTCGCTACATGAGGATCATCGCAAGGTTACGCAGCGTGTTGTCGCGGGGTCGGGTCGGCCACCGCGGGCAGGAGGCCGCCGTGACCGCTGAGCACCTGCGGCCGCCGCCGGCCCTCGCCGAACCTTCCCCGGTCGCGCCGGCCGCCGGGCCGTCCCGCCGGCCCTGGGTACGCCTGTCGGCCGCCCTGGCGGTGGTCCCGGTCCTCCGGCTCGCGATCGCCCGGTACGCCGTACCCCCCGGGGAGCCGGACCGGGCCGGCTGCCCGCGATGCGGCACGGCGCTCGGGCTGGACCGGCCCTGGCCGGCGCTGGGGCCGACGGCCCGCTGCCCCGGCTGCCGCGCCCGGATCGGCGCGCCGCCCGGCGCCGTCGAGCTGGCCGTGCTCGCGGGGCTGGCGGTGCTCGTAGTCGCCGACGGCGCGCCGGCCGAGCGCGCGGCCCTGGCCTGGTGGCTCGGCTGGGCGGTGCCCCTCGTCTTCGTCGACGCGGCGGTGCACCGGCTGCCCGACCGGCTCACCTGGCCGGCGGCCGGCGGCGTCCAGGCCCTGCTCGGGGTGGCCGCCCTGGCCTCCGGGGAGGCCGGCCCGTGGCTGCGGGCGGCGGTCGGCGGGGTCGGGCTGGGGCTCTGCTTCGCCGCCACCACCCTCCTGCTCGGCCGGCGGGGGTTCGGCCTGGGCGACGCCAAGCTGGCGCTCGGGGTGGGCGCGCTGCTCGGCTGGTACGGCTGGCCGGTGCTGGTGCTCGGGCTCATGCTGACCTTCACGCTCTCCGCGCTGGCCAGCCTGGCGTTGCTGCTGGCCCGCCGGGTCCGCTGGTCGAGCCATTTGCCGTTCGGCCCGTTCCTGGTATTCGGCACCCTCGCCGCGCTGCTGCTCACGGCCTGACCTGCCGCCCGTGGCCTGCGCCGTGCTCATCCGCGGCCTGCGCCGTGCTCATCCGCGGCCTGCGCCGTGCTTCCGCGGCCCGGCGCGGGTGGCGGGTGCGAGAAGGGGAGCTTCCTGTGCCGGAAACGCCAGGAAGGGGCCCTTCCTTTCAGCTGCAGCGGGCGGTCGGCGCGGCGGTCCCGGCGGCGCAGCAGTTCGGCGACGGGCCGGGCCAGCAGCGGAGTGCCGACCGTGCCGACCAGCGCGCCGAGCAGCAGACCGGCGACCACGTCGTGCGGGTAGTGCACGCCGACGAAGGTGCGGGAGAGGGCGGCGAGCACGGCCAGCGGTACGGCGTACCAGGCGAGTCGGGGGGAGAGCAGCAGGATCACCGCCGCCAGCGCCCCGGCGATCGTCGAGTGGTTGCTCGGGAAGGACCAGTCGCCCGCCGGTGGGCAGTGCCCGGCGATGATCACCAGGTCGGCCGGGGTACGGCAGGGGCGGTCCTCGTCCACCAGGGATTTGAGCAGCTCGCTGGCCCCGTACGCGAGGACCACCGCGACGGGGGCGGCCAGGGCGAGCGCGAGCCTGCGCGGGCCGGCTCCCAGCCTCGGCGCCGCCGCCACCACCAGGAGGGCGCCGAGCAGGATGATCGACCACTCCGTGAAGTGCCCGGCGAGCCACCGCACCGGCTCCGGTGTGCCGTCCGCGAAGTCGACGATCTCGTGGTACAGATCGGTGCTGATCTGCGGAACATCCGACAAACCGGACCTAATCATGGCTCACCCTATCAAATATTCATGTCTCGTTTACCTGACCGCACGCTAGGAAACTGACCGAACCAGCGCAGTGGACGAAGGTCGGGTACGGGCTGCCACCTGAGTCGGGATCGGCGCCCGCCGCGGGCCGACCGCGGCGGTGGCTGACCGGACAAGGCGGTGGCTGACCGGACAAGGCGGTGGCCGACCGCGGCGGTGGCCGACCGCGGCGGTGGCCGACCGGACAAGGCGGCCGACCGCGGCGGTGGCCGACGGACAAGGCGACGGCAGCCACCCGCGTCCGCCGCGGTGGTGGTGGACCGTCCGACCCGGGGAGGTGCCGTGGGCAGCGATTCGACCGTCGACCGGGAGCCGGGCGGGGCGGACGACGACGGCTGGCGGATCCGCCGGAGCGGGGCCGACCTGGGCCGGCTCGGCGAGACCGAGTCGATCTTCGCGCTCGGCAACGGCTGGGTGGGCTGGCGCGGCAACCTCGACGAGGGCGCCCCGTACGGGATGCCCGGCAGCTACCTCAACGGCTTCTACGAGCAGCGCGAGCTGACGTACCCCGAGGACGGGTACGCCTTCCCGAAGCGCGCCGACACCGTGGTCAGCGCGCAGAACGCCGCGCTGGTCCGGCTCTGGGTCACCGGGCCGAACGGCGTCCCCGACGCGGCGGGCGGCGGTTCCGGTCCCGGCGGCGTCGTCCCTGCCGCCGGCAGCGTTCCCGCCGCTGGTGTCGTCCCCGCTGCCGGTGGCGTCCCCGGCGTGGGTGGCGTTTCCGGCGGCGAGCCGCTGGACGTGCGTACCGGCACCCTGCACGATCACGAGCGGGTGCTCGACCTGCGGGCCGGGGTGGTGGAACGGCGTACCGACTGGGCCTCGCCCGCCGGCCACCGGGTCCGGATCCTCAGCACCCGGCTCGTGTCGCTGCCCCGACGCCCGGTCGCCGCCGTCCGGTACGTCGTCGAGGCGGTGGACGCCCCGGTCGACGTCCGGCTCTGCTCCGACCTGCTGGCCAACGAGCGGGTGCCCGAACGCTCCCGACGGGGACCGGACGATCCCGGCGAAGGGGCTGACCGGCAACGGCTACGACGGGCACGTCCTCTGGGACACCGAGGGCTACGTGCTGCCCGTGCTGACGTACCTGGCGCCGGAGGTGGCCCGCTCCGCGCTGCGCTGGCGGCACGCCCACCTGCCCGAGGCCCGCGAGCGCGCCGCCGAGCTGCGGCTGGCCGGGGCCGCCTTCCCGTGGCGCACCATCGGCGGCAGGGAGTGCTCCGGCTACTGGCCGGCGGGCAGCGCTGGGCTGCACGTCAACGCGGACATCGCCGACGCCGTACTGCGCTACGTCGCCGCCACCGACGACCGGGAGTTCCTGGCCGGGCCGGGCGTCGACCTGCTGGTGGAGACTGCCCGGCTCTGGCACCGGTTCGGCCACTGGTCCGACGACGGCGCGTTCCACCTGCACGGCGTCACCGGCCCGGACGAGTACACGGCCCTGGTCGACGACAACCTCTTCACCAACCTGATGGCACGGCGCAACCTGCGGGGCGCGGCCGACGCCGCCGAGCGGCACCCGCAGGCGGCGGCCCGGCTGCGCGTCGACCCGGGCGAGATCGCCGGCTGGCGGGCCGCCGCCGACGCCATGTTCGTCCCGTACGACCGCAAGCGCGGCGTGCACCAGCAGGCGGCCGGGTTCACCGAGCAGCCCGAGTGGGACTTCGCGAACACCGGCCCGGACGAGTACCCGCTGCTGCTGCACTACCCCTACCTGGAGCTGTACCGGCGGCAGGTGATCAAGCAGGCCGACCTGGTGCTGGCCATGCTGCGCTGCGCGGGGGAGTTCACCGCCGCCGAGAAGGCACGCAACTTCGCCTACTACGCGGCCCGTACGGTCCGGGACTCCTCCCTGTCGGCGTCGCCGCAGGCGGTGCTCGCCGCCGAGGTCGGCCACCTCGACCTGGCGTACGACCTGTTCGCCGAGACGGCGTTGCAGGACCTCACCGACCTGGGCGACAAGAGCGCCGACGGGTTGCACCTGGCCTCGCTGGCCGGGGCGTGGCTCGTCGTGGCGCAGGGCTTCGGTGGCCTGCGCGACGACGCGGGGGTGCTCTCCTTCGGTCCGCGGCTGCCCCGCCGACTGCGGCGGGTGGCGTTCAGCCTGCGCTGGCGCGGCCACCGGCTTCGCGTCACCCTCACCCGCGACGGGGCGTGCTACGAACTGCCCGACGCCGGCCCGGGGGACGCGGTCGACGTCCTGCACCACGGCGAGCGCCTGCGGGTGTCCGGGAACGCCCCGGTGACCCGCCCGCTGCCGCCGCTGCCCGACCCGGGCCCCGAGCCGCCGTCCCCACCCGGTCGCCGCCCCGCCCCTCGGTGAGCCGCCGGCCCCCAGTGAGAGGAAGGACTCCGTCCGGGCCCGGGTCCGTCAGGCGGTAGGGGTCGCGGGGCGCTGGACCGGCTCGTCCGCGACCCCGGACATCCGCTCGACCACGGCCTCCAGCTCCTCGAACGCGTACGCCCAGTTGTGGCACTTGAAGCTGCGCAGCCCCTCGATCGGGGTGCGGCAGTCGGCGCAGTACACCCCGGCGATGGCGTCCGGCACCTCGGTGTTGACGTACCGGCGGTCGCCGAGGATCACCTTGGCGATCATGGTCGGCTCGTGCACGCCGTGCAGCGCCGACGAGACGATGTCCAGCCAGGTCACGCGCCGGGCGCACTTCGGGCAGTCCGGCTCGTCGCCGCTGACCCACAGCGGCGCGCCGATACTGCGCGGCGGCATCCCCAGCAGCTTCTCCAGCCGGCGTACGTCATGTTCCGGCGTGACCCAGCGGTGCCGCCCGGGCAGCGAGGCCGGCGAGTCGTACACGGCGCGGAACAGGACCGGATCCACCTCGATGGTCTCCCGCTGACGGGTCATCGCGTACCTCCTCGACCTCGTGGCCCCGGACCGCGCCGGCGTGCCGGCCCGCCGACCGCGCCGGCCCGGCGCCCATCCACGGCGGGCCCCACCGTCGACCCGGCGGAGCGACCGGCGCATCCGGATCAACGACACGTTCGGGCGGGTCGTCACCCGGAGTGTCGGATTTCGGTCCGAAGAGATCGCCGCCGCTGGCCGCCGCTGGCCGCGGAGGGTGAGGGAATCCCGCCGTCCCAGGGAGAACGTCCCGGCCCGTGGGGCAGTCCGTGGAGCGCCGGCGCGGGCTCAGTCCGACCAGAAGACCTCAACCCTGGAAGGGTCGTCCTTGTCGATCACACACCGGAACTCGGTGGTGCCGGCACCCACCCGGCCAGCCTCCACGGAGTTGAGCGCGTCCCGCACCGTGGCCTCGTACGCGGCGCCGTCCGTCGGGCGTATCCGGAGCTTGACCTCGTACACGGTGTTCTCGTTCACCGAGTTGCTGGTGTCGGCGACCGAGAGAACGGTGGCGGTGCACGGCCGGCCGGCATCGATCTGCTCGTCGCTGAGGTGCTCGATACCGATCAGGTGGTGGACCAGCCAGAAGATGAAGCCTGTGCACCCGCACGCCACGACGGTGAGCCCGACGGGGACCAGCCAGCCGAGGTCGCGTGACCGGGGCGTGCGTGCCATCGACCGGACCCTTCACCTCAGCTCAACGGGCGGTGGCAGCGTAGATGATCACGTCAAGCCCGCCGGCCGCGCTGCGCGCGTTCGCTCCTTATGCCGGCCTCCTGGCCGTCTCACCGGGGTCGGCGCGACGACGTCCAGTCCTGCTGTTGCAGCCGTTCGATGCCGTCCAGCAGCAGGTCCAGCGCGAACTCGAACTCGAACTGGTCGTCGCAGCCCTGCCCGACGACCGAGGCCTCGTCGTGGGACGCCGCCATGGAGATCTCCGCGAGGTGCGGGAACCGGGCCGCGACCTCCGGTGGTAGGGCCGCCGGCGGGTCCGGCTTGGTCGTGCCGGACCGGCCGGCGCGCCGGGCGGGGTCGAACAGCTCCTGGCTGAAGCCCAGAATCCTGCTGCCCATCGCGTGCATCACGTGGTGGGCGAGATCGGCGGAGAACCCGCCGGCCCGGAACGTCCCGACCATCGAGTCGAGGTAGGCGAGGACGGCCGGAGTCGCCATGTTCCGCGACTCGATCGCGAGCGGCGCCCAGGGGTGGCGCCGCAGCACCTGCCGTGCCGAGAGGATGCGGCCGCGGATCGCGTGCTTCCAGTCGGTGTCGGGCACCGGCGGATCGATCTCGCCGACGACCACGTCGATCATGCCGTCGAGCAGTTCGTCCTTGTTGGCCACGTGCTTGTAGAGGGCCATCGGCACGACGCCGAGATCCTGGGCGAGGTTGCGCATGCTGAGGGACTCGATCCCGGCCTCGTCGGCGAGTGCGACGGCGGCGCGCAGGATCCGGTCCCTGCTCAGCGGCGCTCGGCGCAACGTCTCAGCCTGCTCAGCCATCTCGGTCCTCGTCTTCCGGCGGCGGTTGAAACCATAACCGCCTTGACGGGTGTACGGCGTACACCTAACATGCTCTTATGAGGTGTACGCCGTACACCCGGAAGGGGGTAGAGATGAAGGCGATCGTCCAGGACCGGTACGGCCCGCCGGAGACGCTCAAGCTCGCGGACGTCGACGCGCCGGTGCCCGCCGCCGACGAGGTGCTCGTGCGGGTCGAGGCCGCCGCGCTCAACGCGTACGACTGGCATGCCATGCGTGGCGATCCACGGATGGCGCGGTTGGCCATGGGGCGATCGAGCCCCCGAGCGCGCATCCGTGGCCGCGACTTCGCCGGCCGGGTCGAGGCCGTCGGCACCCACGTTCGACAGGTACGCCCGGGCGACGCCGTCTTCGGCGACCTCGGCGACGCCAACGGCGCGTTCGCGGAGTACGTGTGCGTCCCCGCGACTCTGGTCGCGCCGAAGCCGGCGAACCTGACGCCGCAGCAGGCGGCTGCCCTGCCGCTGGCCGGTGTCACCGCGCTCATGGGACTGTGCGACGTCGGGCAGGTCGAGGCCGGCCACCGCGTCCTCGTCAACGGCGCCTCCGGCGGCGTCGGCACCCTGGCCGTCCAACTGGCCAAGGCGCTCGGCGCGACCGTGACCGGAGTGTGCAGCACCCGAAACGTCGACCTGGTCCGCTCCCTCGGCGCCGACCACGTCGTCGACTACACCCGCGACGACTTCACCCGCGACGCCCGCCGCCACGACGTCGTGTTCGACCTGGTCGGCAACCGCTCACTCACCGCGCTCCGGCGGGCGCTGACGCCGACCGGGACGCTGGTGCTCTCCGGCGGCGGCGTGTACCGCGGCGGCAGTCTCATCGGACCGGTCTGGCTCCTCGCGCGCGGACGGCTGCTGGCACCCTTCGTTCGACACCGCATCGTCACACTCACCACGGCACCCAGCCGAGAACACCTCGACACGCTCCGCGCCCACGCCGAAGCCGGCCGTCTCACCCCGGTCATCGACCGGACCTATCCGCTCCGCGAGGTGCCCCAAGCCATCCGGTACCTCGAAGGTGAACACGCGCGGGCGAAAGTGGTCATCACCATCTGACCTACCGACCACGGCCGGGGCCGGACCAGATCGTCGCCTTGAGCACGTCGGCGGGCCTGCGTTTCCACGCGGCTCGTGGAACCTTGAACCCCATCCCTACGGACGGGATGTCAGGTCACGACGCGCACGCCGGGCCAGCGCGCGGCGGGGCGGTGCCGGGCCAGTCGTTGCCGGGAGACATCGGGGCTGACCCGGGTCGGGTTCCGTCGCCACACCCCGTCGAGGAGGTCGTCGAGGCCGTGCGGGGCGCAGATGTCGATCCGGTCGTGCTCGTCGAGGCGGACCGCGACGGCGGTGGCGTACTCGGGCCAGGTGGCGACCGCATCGGCGATGCCGCGCAGCGGCGGGACCGGGCCACCACCGAACCTGGCGGGGTACCAGGTGTGCACGGCGGCCTGGTTCTTGGCCTCCCAGGGCGGCTCCGGCCAGGCTGCCCGCAGTCGAGCGGTGGCCCGGTCGTCGTTGTCCCGGCTCAGATCGAGCGGATCGAAGAACACGACGTCGACGTCGCGTACCGCCCGCGGGTCGAAGCCGTGGCCGTACCGCTGGCCCCAGACCAGGTCGCGCAGGACCCCCGCGCCGACCCACGCGTCGGGCAGCCCCGATCTCCGTACGACGTCGAGGGCGGCCATCAGCCACGGACAGGCTCGGACCAGGTCCCGTACCATCCTCTCCCGCACACTGTCACCCTAGGTTGCTGGCCGCTGGCGTCACGTCAGCCGGCATCGCCGGAACCGTGGGCATGAAAGCCCCGGCCGGCCGTCAGCTCGGCTGCGCAGGACACGCCACCGCCCGTGCCGGAGCGATCCACCAACAGCGCCGTGTGGAGGACCTTCGCGGCATCGACCGCACAGCGAGTCAGTTGTTGGACGGCTGCACCGCGCGCCCTTGCAGGTCGCCGCCGGCGCAGGTGAGCCGACGTGCGAGGTAGTCGCCGAGCGACGTGGCTTCTGGTACCTCGGGATCCCCGGTGGGGCCGGCGGGGGCGTAGCGGGTGTGCCGCAACTCCGCCACGAACTCGGACACCGGTGCGCCGGCGTGCAGCCCGGTGGTGATCGCGGTCGACAGGGCCTCGGTCAGGCCGGCCAGGGTGGAGCCGTGCGTCGGTGCTCCTTCCCGGCCACGTCTCGCCCGGTGCTGGCGAGGACCTCGACACGGTAGGCAGCCGGGCAGGCCGGTGTGCGTTCCCGGATGAGCTGCTCTGTGGAGGTGGTCTGACCAGCGGTGGAGCAGGTCAGGTGGGAGTAGATGCGTCGATGTTGTCCCAAGGATTCTGCGCTTTTTCTGGCCGTACTTGGTTCTCGGAGAGCATCTGGTAGATCGTCCTATCCGGCTCAGAGGTGTTGAGCCACCACGATCTGGGCGCGTTGGGAACTCCGGCCCAGCGGAACAAGGGGTGGCCGCGGCGTAGGACCTGGGTGGGGGCTGGGTGGTTGAGGCAGCGTGTGGCGGCGAGGAGGAACTGCATGGGTGACGGCGCGTCGGGTGCCTTGCGCAGGGTGAGAAGTAGCGATGGCGTTGAAGTGAGCAAGGCGGCCAACGCGACGGTCTCCGGGTATCGGACCAGGCTGTCGGCGATGCCGGGGAGGTGTAGTTGGCGGGTCTGCCAGCGGGCGGCGATCTGTTCTGGTTTGCCGTGCGACTGGCTGCCCAGAGTCGCCATGTGCTGGTGATGCTCTCGGCATTGGCGAACGCTGTGTCGATGATGTCGCCGTGGCGGCGGCGCAGGATCTGGTGACGGCGGACGGCGGTGACGATCTCGGGCGTTGCGGTGAGGGACTGCTCGCGGATGTCGTCGGACCGGTAGGGCGCCAGCGCCCGGTGGTGCTGGATGCAGACGGGTGGCTGCCGCCGACGAAGCCGGACGACGACCTGCTCGTGAACGCCTCGGCGTGCTGCGCAGTGGGAGCATGCCTGCACCAGGGTGGGGTCCTTGCCGCGTCCGAGCGGGACCCAGTAGCGGGACGGGCGAGGGTCCGGCGTGCCGATGATGTGCACTGGGATGGCGGCCAGGAGCGTGGATTCCGGGTAGCCGCTGAGGGTGGCCAGGCGTGCCAGGGCGGACCGGTTGAGCGCGACATCGTGCGTGACGATCTGCCAAATTCGGTTGTTGTATTGGGAAGCCAGGTGCCGGACCAGCAGCTCGGGTTTGACACTGTTGGCTTCGGCGAGGCGCCGCAGGTAGGAGGCCATGAGTTCGCCGGGCATCGGCGGGAGCCGGATCGGTAGTGGACGCAGGCGGCGTTGCCAGTAGCGGTCGTGGTCGAGGGTTAGCTCGGTCACGGTCAGGCAGCGCCGCTGCTCGCGGTGCGGGCAGACGGTCGGCGCGGCCGTAGCGCCGGTGGTGAGGTACTGATGCGCGGGTGTTCGGCGGCGTGGTCGAGGGTAACGGCCTCCAGCGCGTTCTTGGTGATGCGTTCGCTGCCGTCGAAGATGGCCTCGACCGCGGCGTCGCGGATCAGGTGCGACAGGCTGCCGATCATGCCGTTGGTGCGTTCGTGCAGGTAGCCGGCGAGCCGCAGCAGGGAGCCGGTGCGATGTTGGTGCAGGCGCAGGGCGTGTTCCAGTGTGCCGACCAGCGCGGCCCACTGCTCGCGTTGTGGGCGGGTGCCGTAGGCGAATGGCATGGTGGCGATGGAGGCGAACCGGCCAGCGATCTGCCGGCCGCGGACCCCGGAGAACAGGCCGGCGTGCTCGACGTCGATGCCGGCGTAGACGAACGTGGCCGGAACCCGCTCGGCCAGGTACTTGAGCTGATCAGAGCTTTCCGCGCCGCCGCGCGTGGCCAGGTTGAGATTGTGTATCTCGTCGACGAGCACGAGGTCGGTGCCGAGCTGGCAGAGCACGTCGCAGACGGCGTTGGTGATATTGAGCCTTTCCGCGTAACGGGTCGTGGCGTTGGGTGATCAGGTTGTGCGGTTGTGCTCGATGTGCAGGAGTACGAGGGCCGCCGCGGTGATCCTGCCGATGTTCCACGGGCACAGGCTGACGTTGCG
>NZ_JBDPMC010000046.1:0-54358 GCF_039871625.1 Micromonospora sp. B11E3
ATCCCGGCGGGCCTCCACGGCCAACCGGGTCGCACGCTCACGCAGCTCATCGTTGTACTTCTTCGGTGCGGGCATCGCTGGTGTTCCTCCCAGGTTTCGATGTCTCCATCAAACCCGGTGCGGAACATCCTGCTCGGCACGCCCGACCTGTGGCTGATTCTGGCCCTCGCCGCGCTCAGCGGGCTCGGCGAGGCCGTCTTCCGCCCGTCGTTCGACGCTCTGGCACCCTCCCTGGTGCCGCCGTCCCGCCTGGCCGAGGCCAACGCGGTCCTCGGCATGGCCCAGTCCGCCGCCGCGGTGGGGGGGCCCGCCCTCGCCGGCGTTCTCGTGGTCTTCCTCTCGCCGGCAATGATCCTGCTCATCGACGCGATCACCTTCCTGCCGAGCATCCTGGTGCTGTTCCTCCTGCGCGTCGCCGACTCCCCGGCCCAGCGCGGCTCCTCGGTCCTGGCCGACCTGCGCTCGGGCTGGCGGATCTTCTGGTCCTATCCCTGGGTGTGGACCGTGACGCTGCAGTTCACCTTCTTCAACCTGCTGGTCTGGGCGCCGTACCTGGTGCTCGGCCCGGCGTCCGCGGACCGGTTCTACGGCGGCGCGAGCGCCTGGGGCCTGGTCGTGGCCGGCTACGGCGGCGGATCGGTACTGGGCGGACTGCTCATCATGGGACGCCGGCCGCGGCGGCCGCTCGTGCTCACCACCCTGGTGACGTTCGCCTGGGCAGCGCCGTCGGCGGCCCTGGCGCTGCGCGCGCCACTCGCTCTGGTGTGCCTCGGCGCCCTGGCCGCGGGGATCTCCAGTTCGGTCTTCGGCACCGTCTGGATGACCACGGTGCAACAGCACGTTCCGGCCGACGCGCTCTCCCGGGTCATGTCGTACATCGCGTTCGGCGCCTTCTCGATCGGCCCGGTCGGCCTGGCGCTCGCCGGTCCCCTCTCGGACGCCACGAGCATCTCCGCCGTGCTCGCCGTCGGCGTGGGGTGGCAGATCGTCGCGAACTCGGTGGTCCTGGCGCTGCCGGCGATCCGCGGCCTGCGGGCCGAGCCCGGACGGGAAACCTCTCCCGATTCGCCCCGTGAGCGGCCCGCACCCGTGCCGACGGGACGGGTGCCGGGTGCGCGCGAGGCGCGGCAGCCGTAGAGTCTCGCCGTGATCGAGATCGTCACTCAGGTCGACCTGGCCCACCCTTCCGACCGGGTCTGGCACGCATTGACAGATCCCGGGCTGCTCGCCCGGTGGTTCACCGACGTCGACGTGGTGGCGGGCGCCTCTGGACGGCTGCTGCTGCACACGGTCGGAATGCCCGGCTTCGACGCCACGGTCGACGCGCAGGTGACGGAGCTGCGGGCACCGGAACTGCTCGTGCTGCGGTGCGTCGAGGTGGACCGACGCACCCTGCTGACCTGCACCGTCACCCCCATCACCGAGGGCTGCCGGCTGGCGCTGCGGGAGTCCCTGGAGGACGGCGACTGGCCGGACGAGGACCGCGGCCGCCGCCAGGACAGCTACGAGCAGGCGCTCACCGGACGGCTGCCGGCCATCCTGGACTGGCTGGCGTTCCAGGAGGTCGACCTGCGACGCGGCGACGCCGACGCGACGGCCGTCCTGCCGGTGGTCACGGGCGACGGCGGACGGGCGGCCGGCCGACGCCGGCTCGCGCTCGTCGCGGCGCTGGCCGGCGTCCTGCTGGTCGCCGGGCTGCTGGCGTGGACGATGCTGCCGGCCGAGCCGGAACCCGCCGCCGGCCCGGTGCCGGCGGCGTCGCCGACCGCCACCGCGGATCCCGCCGCCGCCACGAGCCGCGCGCCCCGGGGGACCGCCGCCCGGCCCACGGCGACCCCCAGCGCGAGCTCCGCCTCCCCGAGCCGGACCCCCACCACCGCCCCCTCGCGCGGCACCCCCGCCCCCACCCCGTCGGCGGTCCCGCCCCTGACCGCCCGCTACACGAACGTGTCGACGCGCCTGCTCCGGTACACCGGCGCGGTGGTGGTCGACAACCCGGCCGGCGTGGCGCAGGACTGGACGGTGGTGGTGACGCTGGCCCCGGGCAGCACGCTCGCCGACGTGAGCGGGGCCGAGTGGCGGCAGGACGGGGAAACCGTCACCTTCACCGGGCCGCCCCTACCGGCCGGGCGGTCGCGGACGTTCGAGTTCGAGGTACGCGACGCCGCCCCGCGCACCAAGGCGCCCGAGAGCTGCACGGTGGACGGCAATCCGTGCGACGGCCTGTAAGGCTCGGGGCCGGCCGGCGGTCGCCACAGGCGGCGCTGGCCGGCCACGGGGCGGCGGCGTCAGGCAGCGCCTTCAAGACGGTCACTGCGATCGGGAGCCGGCGAACGAGGATCAACAGCGTCCGGTGAGGTCCCTGTTACGGCACGCCCCATCGGGGGCAGGTCGGCAGCGGTGACCGTCCTCGTCGAACGCGTTGTTCTGATGCGTTTCTGGCATGGCTTCGCCAGGCCACTGCCCGATGTGTTGCGACAACACGTGGACCTCGTTTGCCAGCGACCGGGCCAGGCTCTGCTGATGGGCGGTCCCGGCGCGCACCTCGGTCAGCAGCTCCGCGTCCGCGGCGTTCCTCGCCTCGACGATCGCCGCGAGCGCGGCGAACGATGCGACCGCCCCCAGGCCGACAACGACGACAATTGCCGCCGCCATCCGCAGGCTGGTGTCGAGCAACTCCTGAACGGCAGCTCCGAGAATTGCGCGCCGCTGACCGCGACAACGATCCTCCAGTGCCCTCCCAACCTGGCCACCGCAGCCAACCTCTCGTCTCATGTGGACGTTGAGTGTGACATGGCGAACCGCCGGCAGCGGCCGGGTGATCACGGTTGTCAGGGACCAGTTCGGGGGGACGGGTGACAAGGGTCTTGACCGACCACGTCCGCAGGACACGTCAGCGGATGTTGCCGGTGTGGCCCAGGGAGTAGCGGCCGGGCTGGGGCCAGATGGTCAGGCCGTGCGGACCGGTGCCGACCGGGATGCGCTTGAGCAGCTTGCCGTCGCTGGTGCGGATGACGTAGACCTCGTCGTGGTAGCGGCCGGACAGCCACAGGGTGCTGCCGTCGGCGGACAGGCCGCCCATGTCGGGGCTGCCCCCGCCGGGGAGCTTCCAGGTGGTGGCGGGCTTCAGGGTGGCCAGGTCGAGCACGGTGACGCTGCCGGCGTCGCGGTTGGTGACGTAGGCGAGCCGGCTGTCGCGGCTGAAGTAGATGCCGTGCGCGCCCCGGCCGGTGGGGATGAACCGTTCCTGCCGGGTGGCCTGCGCGTCGAAGACGTACACGCCGTGGGCGCGCATGTCCGCGACCAGGAAGTGCCGCCCGTCGGGGGTGAGCCGGGTGTCCTGGGGCATCCCGTCGGGTGTCTCGGTCAGCGTGAACTCCCGCAGCTTGTCGAGGGTGACGGTGTCCAGGACGAGCATCCGGTTGGCGAACTCGCAGCTGAACAGCATGATCCTGCCGTCGGCGGAGTAGTCCATGTGGTTGATGCCGCCGCAGGAGGGGAAGCGCACGGAACGTACCCGCCGCCCGGTGCCCACGTCGTAGAAGTCGAGCCGCTGGTACGCCTCGGCGACCACGATCGCCTGTTTGCCGTCGGGGGTGAAGTAGAGGTTGTAGACGTCCTCCAGCTTGCGGAACGCGCCCGGCTCGCCGGTGCGCGGGTCGACGGGCACCAGCCCGCCGTCGGGGATCTTGCTGGAGGCCACGTACAGCGTCCGCAGGTCGTACGAGGGCACGACGTGCTGCGGCTCGGGGCCGCCGGGGAAGGTGTCGACGACCTGGTACGTCGCCGGGTCGATCACCGACACGTCGTTGCTCTTCGTGTTGGGCACGTAGACCAGTGACCTGTCCGCCCGTACCGCCTCGGCGAGCATGTTCGCCCCCGCCGCCGCGTAGACGTCGCCGGCCCTCGGGTACCCCGGCATCCCGGCGACCAGCGGGCCGAACGGCGACCCGGACGACACGCGCGGCGACGGCGCGGCCTCGGGGCGCCGCCGGTCCGCCTCGGTGGCCGTGCAGGCGGTCACGGCAAGCAGGGCAACCCCCAGCAGAACCCCTGGCCGCAACCTCGTCACCACGGCAGGTTATCGACATTTCGCCGCCGGACCGGATGCTTTGCCCCGTACCGGGTGCTCCGGCGGCCGGTACGGCGGGCTCAGCCGGCCCGCTCCCCCGCGAACGCCGCGCCGGAGCGGACGGTCAGGGCGAAGCCGGCGAGGCCCGCCGCCGCCGCGAACAGGGGCAGGGCCGGCAGCGCCCCGGCCTCGTACCAGGCGGTGCCCAGCGCGGAGCCGGTGACGATGCCGACCTGGAACACGATGCCGTGCGCGGCGTTGGCGGTCTCCGCCCGCGGGCCGGGCGCCCTGCGCAGCACCGCCAGCGCGAACGACACGACGAGCACGGAGAACGCGCCGCCCCACACGAGCAGCAGCGGCACCGCCGCGACGGGCAGCCGCAACCACCCGGCCAGCCCCACGCCGAGCAGGGCCGCCGCGAAGGTCGCCGCGGCGGCCCGTACGCCCCCGACGGGTCGCCGGTCCGCCAGGCGGCCGCCCAGGTTGCTGCCGACGACGGCGGCGCACCCGTAGGCCAGCAGGACGGCCGTGAACGCCGCACCCCGCAGGCCGAGGCGCTCGTCGGCGTACGGCGCGACGTAGGTGAACATCGCGAAGTGCCCGGCGACCAGCAGGAGCGTCACGACCATGACGGTGCCGAGCCGCGGCGTGCGCAGCGTGTCGAGCAGGCCGTGGCCGGGCTCCCCGGCCCGCGGGGCGAGGCCGGGCAGGGATGGCACGAGCCGGGCGACCGCGAGGGTGAGGAGCAGGGCGACGGCCGTCACGGCGAGCATCCCCGCCCGCCAGCCCGCCGCCTGGCCGAGGAAGGTCGCCACGGGCGCCCCGACGACCAGGGCCATCGCCCCGCCGACCATCACCCGGCCGCCGGCGCGGTTCGGGCTGCCCACGGCGAGCCGGACGGCGGTGGGCGCGGCGACGGCGAAGAACACGCCGTGGCCGAGCGCGGCGAGGCCGCGGCCGGCCCCGAGGACGGCGACGTTCGGCGCCAGCGCCGCGAGCAGGTGCCCGGCGCCGAACACCGCCGCGCTGGCCAGCAGCACGTGCCGGCGGTCAAGCCGCGCCGACCACCGGGTGAGCGGCACCGCCGTGCCGGCGGCGATGAGGGCGTACCAGCTGACCGTGAGGCCGACCTGGCCCTCGGTGGCGCCCACGCCGCGCGCGATGTCGCCGAGCAGCCCGACCGGCAGGATCTCGCCGGTGACGATCACGAACGCGACGGCCGCGAGGGTGAGAGTGGCGGCGGCCTCGACCCGCCGGGGCGGCGGGCCCTCGCCCCGTCGCCGCCGCGCGGGCGGGCCCGCCGACCCGCCCCGGACGCCGGTCCCGGCCTCCGCGGTCACGGTCGCGTCGACCCGGGCGGCCGCGACATCGCCGGGCGCAGGCCGAGCCGGGCGACGGCCGCCGCCGCGAGCTCGCCGGGGGTACCCGAGACGCCGAGCACCACCACCGACTCGTCCGGCCCGTGCGGCTCCAGCGTCGCGAGCTGCGACTCCAGCAGGCTCGCCGGCATGTAGTGCCCGGCGCGGGCGGCCATCCGCTCCCGGATGACCTCCACCGGCCCGTCGAGGTGCACGAAGTCCAGCGACGGGGGCCCCTGGCGCAGCACGTCCCGGTACGACCGTTTCAGCGCCGAGCAGGCCAGCACCGTCGACACCCCCTCCGCGCAGCGGTCGGCCATCCAGGCGGACAGCCTACGCAACCACGGCCAGCGGGCCTCGTCGTCCAGTGGGATGCCGGCCCGCATCAGCGCCACGTGCTCCTCGGTGTGGAAGGCGTCCGCGTCGGCGAACGTCATCCCGGTCAGCTCGCTGATCTCCCGGGCGACCGTCGTCTTGCCGGCGCCGGAGACGCCCATGACCACGACGTGCCGGGTCGGGCGTTCACCAGTCATGGACCGTTCCGTCCTTGAGGCGGTTGAACGGCAGGTACGCCGGCTGGTACGGGAACCGCGCGGCCGCCCCCTCGTCCAGCTCGACCCCGAGGCCCGGCTGCTCGCCGGGGTGCAGGTAGCCGTCGGTGAAGGTGAACGACTGCCGGAACACCTCGTTGGTCAGCGGCCCGTGCTGCATGTACTCCTGGATGCCGAAGTTGTGGATGGCCAGGTCGAGGTGCAGCGCGGCGGCCATGCCGACCGGCGAGATGTCGGTGGGGCCGTGGATGCCGGACTTGATCTGGTACTGCGCGGCGTAGTCGAGCAGCTTGCGCATGGCCGTGATGCCGCCGGTGTGGGTGACGGCGGACCGGACGTAGTCGATCAGCTGTTCCCGGATGAGGGTCTGGTAGTCCCAGACGGTGTTGAAGACCTCGCCGATGGCCAGCGGCGTGGTGGTGTGCTGGCGGACCAGGCGCAGCGCGTCCTGGTTCTCCGCGGGGGTGCAGTCCTCCAGCCAGAACAGGTCGTACGGCTCCAGGGCCTTGCCGAGCCTGGCCGCCTGGATGGGGGTCATCCGGTGGTGCCCGTCGTGCAGCAGGGGCAGCTCCGGGCCGAACTCGTTGCGCACCGCCTCGAAGACGCCGGGCAGGTGGCGCAGGTAGGCGCGGGTGTCCCAGTCCTCCTCGGCGGGCAGCGCGGTGCGCTGGGCCGGCTCGTAGTCGTACCGTTTGCCGTCGACGCTGGGCTGGGCGGCGACGCCGTACACGGCGTTGATGCCGGGCACCGAGGTCTGCACCCGGATCGACCGGTAGCCGAGCTCCAGGTGCCGGCGGATCGAGTCGAACAGCTCCGGCACGTCCCGCCCGGAGGCGTGCCCGTACGCCATGATCCCGGTGCGGGACGCGCCGCCGAGCAGCTGGTACAGGGGCATCCCGGCCGCCTTGGCCTTGATGTCCCACAGGGCCACGTCCACGGCCGCGATGGCGGCCATGGTCACCGGCCCACGCCGCCAGTACGCCGACCGGTAGAGGAACTGCCAGGTGTCCTCGATGCGGTGCGGGTCCCGCCCGATCAGCAGGGGGACGACGTGGTCGGCCAGGTAGGAGGCGACGGACAGCTCCCGGCCGTTGAGGGTGCCGTCGCCGAGCCCGGTGATCCCCTCGTCCGTGGTGATCTTCAAGGTGACGAAGTTGCGGTCGGGGCTGGAGACGATCACGTCGGCGGCGACGATCTTCACACGAGGTGCCTTTCTCTCTTGCGGGATGGTGCTCAGCGCAGGGTGCTGCCGGGCTGCAGGTCGTCCAGGAGGGACAGCTCGTCGCGGCGCGGCAGGGCCTCCCAGTCGCCGTGGCCGGCGACGGCGAAGGCCCCGAGGGTGACCGCGCGGCGCAGCCGCCCGGCCAGGTCGAGCCCGTCCAGGTGGCCGGAGAGGTAGCCGGCGGTGAAGGCGTCGCCGGCGCCGACGGTGTCCACGGCGGTGACGGGCAGCGCCGCCGCGTGCCGGACGCCGTCGCGGGTGTACGCCCGGGCGCCGTCCGCGCCGAGCTTCACCAGCACGGTCGACACGCCCCGGTCGAGCAGGCCGGCGACCAGGGTCTCCTCGCCGGCGCCCGGCTCGCCGACGAGGTCCAGCTCGTCGGCGGAGGCGACGACGACCGAGGCGTGCCCGGCCAGCGGGGTGAGCGCGGCGCGGGCGGCGTCCCGGCTCCACAGCCGGGCGCGGTGGTTGACGTCGAGGCAGACCAGCGCCCC
Organism: Micromonospora sp. B11E3; assembly: GCF_039871625.1. Classification (NCBI taxonomy): domain Bacteria; kingdom Bacillati; phylum Actinomycetota; class Actinomycetes; order Micromonosporales; family Micromonosporaceae; genus Micromonospora; species Micromonospora sp. B11E3. The sequence goes on from NZ_JBDPMC010000046.1 coordinate 7,698, forward strand.
GGCCCGGGACGCCGCCTCGGCGGCCCAGGCGGCGGCCGCGCGGGCGCGGTCGGACAGCGCCGGGGTGATGCCGGTCAGGTGCAGCACGCGGGCGCCGGCGGCGAGCGCCGGGCGCAGGTCGTCGACGCCCAGCGCGGAGCCGGCCGAACCGGCCCGCTGGTAGGTCACGCGGGTCAGGTCGGCGGTGCGCCGCTCCAGGAACATCAGCCCGGCGGGCCGCCCGGGGTCCCGGGTGACGTGCTCGACGGCGACGCCCTCGGCGCGCAGTTGGCGCAGCAGGAACCCGCCCAGCTCGTCGTCGCTGACCCGGCCGGCCCACGCGGCGCGGTGGCCGAGCCGGGCCGCCGCGATCGCCACGTTGGACTCGGCGCCGGCCAGGTGCATGGTGAGCGGCCCGCCGGCCGCGAGGGGGCCGGCCGCGCGCAGCGAGACCAGGGCCTCGCCGAAGGTGAGCAGGTCGTACGCGGTCACGGCGCCACGGCCCGAAGCGCGGCCAGGTAGTCGCGGGCCCGGGCGCGCAGCGCGTCGAGGTCGCCGCCGGAGGCGGCGTCGCCGACCAGCGGGCCGCCCACGCCGACGGCGATCGCGCCGGCGCCGAGGTAGCCGGGCAGGTCGGCCAGGCCGACCCCGCCGACCGCCACGAACGGGATGTCCGGGAACGGGTCGCGCAGCGCCTTCAGGTACGCCGGGCCGCCCGCCGACGCCGGGAACAGCTTCACGGCGGCGGCGCCGGCCCGGACGGCGGCGTACGCCTCCGTCGGGGTGAACGCCCCGGCGGCCACCGGCAGGCCCCGGCTGACCGCCGCGCCGATGGAGTCGACGACGGCCGGGGTGACGACGAACTGCGCGCCCGCCGCGGCCACGTCGGCGACCGCGGCCGGGGTGAGCACCGTGCCCGCGCCGACCAGCGACCCGGGCGGCGCGACGGCCCGGATCGCGGCGATGGCGTCGCACGCGCCGGGCGTGGTCAGGGCCACCTCCACCACGCGTACGCCCTCGGCCAGCAGGGCGGTGCCGGCGGCGACGGCGGCGGCGGTGTCGGTGCCGCGGATGACCGCCAGCAGGCGGGCGGCGGTGAGGTCGGCGGTGAGGTCGAGGGTCATGGTCACCATTCCGCGTAGGAGCCGTCGGGGTGCCGGAACATCGGGCTGCGCCAGGCGTGGCCGCTCTTGTCGGCCGACCGGACGGCCTGCTCGTCGATCTCGATGCCGAGGCCGGGAGCGGTGAGCCGCTCCACGTACCCGTCGACGAAGGTCAGCGGGGCCTTGTCGAGGCAGTAGTCCAGCACCTCGGCGCCGAGGTTGTAGTGGATGCCGATGCTCTGCTCCTGGATCAGGTAGTTCGGCGTGGCGAAGCCGACCTGGAGGCAGGCCGCGAGGGCGATCGGGCCGAGCGGGCAGTGCGGGGCGAGCTGCACGTCGTACACCTCGGCGAGCGCGGCGATCCTGCGTACCTCGGTGATGCCGCCGGCGTGCGAGAGGTCCGGCTGGGCGACCGCGATGCCGGCCTGCAGGACGGGCAGGAACTCCTGCCGGCTGTAGAGCCGCTCCCCGGTGGACACCGGCGTGGTCGTGGACCGGACGAACTCGCCGATGAGGTGGGAGTTCTCCGGCACGACCGGCTCCTCCAGGAACAGCGGCCGGTACGGCTCCAGCAGCGGTGCCACCCGGCGGGCGTTGGCCAGGGTGAACCGGCCGTGGAAGTCCACGGCCACGTCCCGGTGCTCGCCGAGCACCTCGCGGGCGGCGGCGACCCGGGCCACGACGCCGTCGAGTTCCGCGACGGAGGCGATCGGGCTCATCCGCCCGGAGGCGTTCATCTTGACGGCGGTCAGGCCGGCCTCGACCTGGGCGGCGATGTGGTCGCGGACCTCGCTGGGCTCGTCGCCGCCGACCCAGCCGTAGACCCGGATCCGGTCCCGGACCGGGCCGCCGAGCAGCTGGTGCACCGGGGCGCCGTAGTGCTTGCCGGCGATGTCCCACAGCGCCTGGTCGAGCCCGGCCACGGCGCTGGCGAGGATCGGGCCGCCCCGGTAGAACGCGCCCTTGGTCATGACCTGCCAGTGGTCCTCGATCCGCAGCGCGTCCCGCCCGACGAGCAGCTCGGCGAGCTGCTCGACGGCGGTGCGGACGGTCTCGGAGCGTCCCTCGCAGGTGGCCTCGCCCCAGCCGACGATGCCGCTGTCGGTCTCCACCCGGACGAAGAGCCACCGGGGGGCGACGAGGAAGGTTTCGATGCGTGCGATGGTCGTCATGGTTCAGCCCTTCGTCGCGCCGGCGGTGAGTCCGGAGACCACGTACTTCTGCACGAACAGGGCGATCAGCATGATCGGCAGGGTGACCACGGTGGCCGCCGCCATCAGGCCGCCCCAGTCGATGCTCGCGTAGCCGACGAAGTCGAAGATCGCCACGGGCAGGGTCTTGGTGTCGGCCCCGGAGAGCACCAGGGCGAACATGAAGTTGTTCCAGGAGAAGATGAACGACAGGATGCCGGCGGTGGCGATGCCCGGCACCGACAGCGGCAGGGTGATCCGCCGGAACGCGCCGATGTGGGTCAGCCCGTCGACCAGCGCCGCCTCCTCCAGCTCCTCCGGCAGGCCGTCGAAGTAGCCCATCATGATGTAGACGACGAGCGGCAGCGAGACGAACATGTGGCTGAGGATCAGCACGCCGAACCCGCCGACCATCTTCAGGTTCGAGAAGACGTAGTACCAGGGCACCAGCAGCGAGACGCCGGGGATGACCCGGGCCATCAGCACCACCAGGGCCGACTTCTTCATGTTGAACCGGCTCATCGAGTACGCGGCCGGCACCCCGAGGATCAGCGACGCCACGGTGGCTGCGAACGCCACCCAGAGGCTGTTGCCGATGAACTGGACGTAGTTCGCCTGCTGGAGCACGGTGGCGTAGTTGTCCAGGGTGGGCGAGAAGACCAGCGCCTTGTCGGTGTCGTAGATGTCGACGTTGGTCTTCAGCGACGCGGCGACCATCCACAGCAGCGGCGCGATCAGCGCCAGCACCACGACGGCCAGGGCCACCACCCGGAACACCCGGTACGCGGGACGGGGCTTCATCGCTTGGCCTCCTTGCGCCGCGCGGTCAGGGCCCACATCGACCCGATGATGATCAGGAAGAAGATGATGAGGACGGTCGAGGAGACGCCGTACTCGTTGTAGTCGAAGCTCAGCCCGTAGGCGTACACGTTGAGCGTCTCCACCTCGTGGAACGAGCCCCCGCCGCGCCCCTTGGTGGCGTACAGGATGTCGAACGTCTTGAGCGCGTCGATGCCGCGCAGCAGGATCGCCACGATGACCGTGGGCATCAGCAGCGGCAGGGTGACGTGCCGGAAGCGCTGCCAGCCGCTGGCGCCGTCGATCCGCGCCGCCTCCTGCGGCTCCTCCGACAGCGCGGTGAGCCCGGCGAGCAGGATCAGCACGACCATCGGCGTCCACTGCCACACGTCGATGAAGATCGTGGTGGGCAGCGCGGAGTGCTGGCCGGCGAGCCACGGCTGCGGGCCGATGCCGACCCAGCCGAGCGCCTGGTTGGCCAGGCCGATGTTCGGGTCGAAGATGAGCCGCCACATCATGCCGACGGCGACCGGGGTGGCGACCAGCGGCATCAGGATGGCGACGCGGACCCACTTCTGGCCCCGGAACGGCCGCCACAGCAGCAGCGCGATCGCCATGCCGAGGACCACCTCGAACAGCAGCGCCGCGACGGTGAAGGCGGCGGTCCGCCCCACGGCGGGCCAGAAGCGGTCGGTGTCGGTGAGCACGTCCACGTAGTTGCGGAAGCCCACGAACTCGCTCTCGGCGCGGACCGACCCCTCGGCGTCGGTGAGGCTGAGGTAGCCGGTCCAGGCCAGCGGGAAGACGATCAGCGCCGCGACGAAGGCCATCGCCGGGGCGGCGAAGAGCCACTTGCGGTGGTCGTTGGCCCAGCGCGCCCAGGCGGGCGTGTCGGGCATGGCCCTGGCGCCGCCGGGCGCTCGGGCGGGGGTGGTGACTGTTGCCATGGGGATCTCCGGGGGTGGGCGGGCCTGCGGGGGACGCGGGTGGTGGGGCCGGCCGACCCCACCACCCGCGCGCGGCTTACCTGGCCTCGTCGTCCAGGAACTTCTGGAACGCGCCGTTGGCCGCGTCCGCCGCCGCGGCGGCGTCCTTGCCGGCGATCGCGTCGACGATCGGCTGGCCGACGATCTCGCGGGCCTCGGCGACCTTCACGACCAGCGGCCGGTCGTGGCCCACGCCGTTCGTGGTGCTCGCGGCGATGGCCTCGACCAGGTCCTTCGGGTAGCTCGCGGTGCCCTCCGGGTTGGCCCAGACGGAGGTACGGGCGCTCGGCACGCCGGACTTCTGCTGGGCGAGCGTCTGCTCCTTGCCGGTGGCCCACTCGATGAACTTCCAGGCGTTGCTCTTGTTCTCCGAGCTGTCGTTGATGCCCAGCGCCCAGGACGGGATGTTGTACGGCTTCGAACCGGCCGGGCCGGCCGGGAACGGCGCGAAGCCGACGGTGTCGGCGACCTTGGACTTGGCCGGGTCGGTGGCGTTCTTGTAGAGCGAGTTGGCCTCGGTGTAGAAGGCGGCCTTGCCCTGGGTGAAGATGGCCATCGCCTCGGGCCAGCTCATGTCGGTGCTGACGTTGGCCGGGCCGGAGTCCTTGATCAGCCCGCCGTAGAAGGCGTACGCCTGCTTGGCGGCGTCGGTGTTGACGGTCGCCTTGCCGCTGCCGTCGACGAAGTCACCGCCGAAGCTGTAGAGGAAGCTGGAGAACTGGGTGACCGCCGGCGACTTGCCGGTGCGGGCGACGAAGCCGGCCACGCCCGGCTCGGCGGCCTTGATCTTGGCTGCGGCGGCCTTGAGCTCGTCGAGGGTCTTCGGCGGGGCGCTCAGTCCGGCCATGGCGAGCAGGTCCTTGCGGTAGTAGAGGACCTCCTGCTCGGTGATGATCGGGACGCCGACCGGCTTGCCCTCGTACGAGGTGGCCTCCACCGGGCCGGCCTGGAAGTCGCTGAAGTCCCAGTCCTTGCTGGACTTGACCTGGTCCGACAGGTCGGCGAGGTACTTGTTCTTGGCGAAGAGCTTCCCCTCCTGCAGGGGCCGGTACATCATCACGTCGATGTCGGACGAGCCGGCGTTCAGCTTGACGTTGTACTGGTCGGAGAGCTGGTCCTCGCCGAGCTGGGTGATCTCGACCTTGAGCCCGGTCTGCTTCTCGAACTCGGGCAGGGCGTTCTTGATGTTCTCCGTCCAGACGTGGTTCGCCAGCGTGACGCGGACGGTCTTGGACGAGCCGCTGTCGTCGCCACCGCCGCCGCAGGCGGACAGGCCCATGGCGGCCACCACGGCCAGAGAGGTACCGATCAGGGATCTACGCCGCACGTCTCACTCCTTCTGTCGTGGCCACCTGTCCTGGGGAGAGAGCGCCACCTCGTCGTAACGTCTGCTTAACGACCGGATGCTAGGCCGAAAAAGCTGACTTATTCAAGGGGTGATCTCCAACTGATATGCTCCAACGCGTGAGTCAGCCCTCCCCAGGCGTCGCGCCCGCCCAGCACGCCCCCGCCGACGTCGGGCTGCACGCCCGCGTGCTCGACCACCTCGGCACCGCCATCTGCGGCGGCGAGGTGCCCGCCGGGGCCGTCCTGAACATCGACGACCTGGTCGACCGGTACGCGGTCTCCCGGTCGGTCGTCCGGGAGGTCCTGCGGGTGCTCGCCTCGATGGGCTTCGTCGAGACCCGGCGCCGGGTCGGCGTCATGATCCGGCCGCGGGAGGCGTGGAACGTCTTCGATCCGCAGGTGATCCGCTGGCGGCTCGCCTCCGCCGGCCGGATGGCGCAGCTGCGCTCGATCACCGAACTGCGTACCGCCGTCGAGCCGCACGCCGCCTGGCTGGCCGCCGGCCGGGTCGACCACGACGAGGCGAGCGACCTGGTCGGGCTCGCGGCGAAGATGTGGGCCGCCGGCAAGGCCGGCGACGAGGAGCGCTTCCTCAGCCTGGACATCGAGTTCCACCGGCGGGTGCTGGCCGCGTCCGGCAACGAGATGTTCGTCAAGCTGCAGGAGCTGGTCGCCGAGGTGCTCACCGGCCGGCACCACTACCACCTCATGCCGCACTACCCCGACGAGCAGGCCCTCCAGCTGCACGCCGACGTGGCGCAGGCGATCCAGCGCCGCGACGGGGAACGGGCCCGCGAGGCCATGGTGCGCATCATGGAACAGGCGTTCGACGAGATGAAGTCCATGTGGGAGCAGACCGACGCCGGGTGACCGACGCGCCGCGCCGGCCGGGCCTGACGTCCCGTCGCCGATCACGCGTCGTCACGCCTCGCGTCACGGACACGGTACGTGACGACCAACCCGACCCCGACCCGACCCCGTCCGCCCTTTGCTCTGCACCCGCATCCGCAGCACCCGCTTGAGCAGGGCGTACGGCCACCGCACCGGCCCGACCCACGCAGGAGGCGGTGGCCCTGGGTTACCGTCGCGTCGGTGGGTGCAGAGCAAAGGAGCCCATGCGTACGCCAGCCTGCCAACCGGAGATCTACGAAGCGTGACGGCGAGCGGCACGTCGGGGGCAAGGACTCGGCAGGCCGGCGGGGCAACCACGGGGTGATCGTCAGATCGCCGTCGCCCGGGAGACCTTCCACTCACCGTCGATCGGGACCAGGGTGAGCACCACCCGGTTCTGGTCGACCTTCTCCCCCGCGGTGTTCACGTTGCGCCGGTACTGGTTCAGGTACACCAGCAGCTCCACCCGGTCGGCGCTGGCGGTCACCACGCCCGTCGCGGACACCTCGGCGGCCACCACCGCCTGCTGCTTGGCGGCCGTCTCCTTCAGCGCCGCCGTCGTCTGCGCGTACTCCTGCGCGAACGCGCCGGTGGCGAAGGTCCGGCCGTTGGCGATGCTGTCGTCGAACGTCCGGTAGTCGTAGGAGAAGATCGCCTTGGCGGCGGCCGGGGCGGTGGCCAGCGCCTGCCGTACCGCCGCGTCCCGCTGCTCGGTGCGGTGGTGACCCCACCAGGCGAGGCCGGCGACGGCGGCCGCGAGGACCGTCGCGGCGACCAGCGCGGGGACGGCGCCGATCCGGCGGAAGCGGCGCCGCGGCACGCGCAGCCGCCGCGCGAACTCGACCAGGGTACGCACGAGTCTCCCCCTTCTCATCGGAGTTGCGGCGTGGAAACCCGGCCGTTCAGGGCCGGAAGGAAACGCCGCTAACGCCGTACGATCAGCTACGCGGAATCGTCGGCGGCCCTGACCGAATGGAAACGCACGGAGGAGTTGGCATTCCTCAACGAGGTGTCCAGCGTTCCGCTGCAACAAGCGTTGCGGCATCTGCACGCCGCCTACACGGCGTTCTACGCCAAGCGCGCCCGATACCCCCGGTTCAAGTCCAAGAGGAAGTCCCGGGCCAGCGCCGAGTACACCCGGTCGGCATTCGCGTGGCGTAACGGGCGTCTTACTCTGGCCAAGCAGGCGCGGCCGCTGCGCATTGTGTGGTCGCGTCCGCTGCCCGACGGCGCGGCACCATCTACGGTCACCGTGTCCCTGGACGCGGCCGGCCGCTGGTTCGTGTCGCTGCTCGTCGAGGACCCGACCGTCCAACCACTCCCGCCGGTTGACGCGGCGGTCGGCGTCGACGCGGGACTGACCAGTCTGGTGACCCTGTCCACCGGGGAGAAGATTACCAACCCTCGACACGAGCAGGCCGACCGGCGGAAACTCTCCAGGGCCCAGCGGGACTTGGCCCGCAAGGAGAAAGGCTCCCGCAACGGCGCCAAAGCCCGCGTGAGGGTTGCCAGGATTCACGCCCGCATCGCCGACCGGCGGCGGGACCACCTGCACAAGCTGTCGACTCGACTCGTCCGTGAGAACCAAACGGTCGTGGTCGAGGACCTGACGGTGCGCAACATGCTGCGCAACCATCGGCTGGCCCGCGCCATCTCGGACGCGGCCTGGTCGGAACTGCGGGCCATGTTGGAGTACAAGGCCGCCTGGTACGGGCGCACCCTGGTGGCGGTGGGCCGCTGGTTCCCGTCGTCCAAGCTGTGCTCCGACTGCGGGCGACTGATCGAATCCCTGCCGTTGCACATCCGATCGTGGGAATGCCCGTGCGGTGCGACCCATGACCGGGACGTCAACGCAGCGAGAAACCTTCTGGCCGCCGGGCTGGCGGACAGGTAAAACGCCTGTGGAGCTGGTGTAAGACCTCAACGGAGTTCCTCCGGGCGGGCAGTCGGTGACGAAGCAGGAAACCCCACGGGCAACCGGGGGAATCCCGACCCATCAGGGCCGGGGATGTCAACCCACGAACTGCAGGCGGGCCACGAGCCAGCGGCCGGAGTCGGCGTCGCGGACCATGTCCAGCTGGATCCGGTAGTGCGACGGCCGCCCCTCGGGCGCCTTGACGTTCTTCACGGTGGCGTCGACCGCCACCAGCACGACAGCTCGCCTGCGGTCCCCGGAGACCAGGCCGGCCCGCAGCACCGAGCCCCGCGAGTCCACCCGGTTCTCCACCACGGCGGCGCGGACCTGCGCCTGCCCCCGGGTGAACTCCTCCTTGAACTCGCCGGTCGCCCCGGCCGTGACCCGTTGCAGATCCCGGTCGACGCTGGCCGCGCTGACCGAGACGAAGTTGACGCTGGCCTGCTTGGCGGCGGCGAGGGCGCCCTGCCGGGCCTGGTCGGTCGCCCGGTCGACGTACCACCGGTGGCCCGTCACGCCGGCCCCGGCGAGGGCGGCGGCCAGCAGCACCAGCAGCAGGCCGACGCGCAGCCGGCCGGGTCGCGGCGGCAGGACCGGCGCGGGGCGGGCGACGTCGCGGCCCCGGTGCGCCCGCTGCGGGGCGTCGTCGGCGCCCGCCTCCCCGTCGGCCCGGTCGGCCCGGTCGTCCCCGTCGGCCCGGTCCGCGTCCGGCGTCGGGGCCTCGGCCAGCGTGAGCTTCCCGGCCGGCGCCGGCTCACCGTCGGGCGTGAGGTCGCCCGCCCCGGCCGGGTCCTCGACGGGTTCCCGGTCGAGCCGCTCCAGGATCTCCTCGATCGGCCCCGCCTGCCGGGGCACCCGCCGGGCGACCAGCCGGCGCGGCGAGGCCCGGCCGGGCGTGGCGGGCTTGGCACCCTTGATGACCCGCAGCGGGCGGTCCTTGGGGCCCTGCATCGATGCCCTCGCCTCCTCGTTTCCGGTCACGGCGTCACCCCCGCCAGCAGCAACTGTTTCCACGACTGGTCCCCCGTCACGCGGGCCTGCCCGCCGGTCCCGCCGAGCTGCAGCGGCCGGCCGTCCGCGCCGATTACCAGGCCGGTGCCGGGGTCGTACCCGCCGGGTCCAGCGGCGGGCGGCGGGGCGGGCGACGCGGAGGTCGGCTCCCGGCCGCCCGGCCGAGGCGCGTTGTCGGCGCCCCGGACGCTGGCACCGGCCGCCTGGTCGGCGGCGGAGCACCGCGTGCCGCCGCCGCGGTACACGCAGGACGGCGGGTGGTTGAGGTTCACGACCAGGCCGAGGTGGGCGGTGCCGTCGCCGGGGGTGACCGTGAAGCCGCCGGCGACCGCGATCGGGTACGCCACCAGGAGCTGCTCGATGCCGGGCAGTCGCCGGACGGCGATGCCGTTGACAGTCACCAGGTTCCCGAGCAGGGTGCCGACGGTCGGTTCGAGCCCGCGCAGCAGCGCGACCAGTTCGGCCCCGGCCGGCGGGCCGGCGGCGAGCAGTCGACGCAGATCCGGGTCGCTCGCCCGGACGGTCGCGGCCAGCTCGGCCAGGCCCTTCGCCCAGCGGCGCAGCGCCTCGGACGACTCCGCCTGGGTGGTCAGCACCGTACGCCCGTCGTGGATCAACGCGAGCGTCTCCGGCAGCCGGTCGGTCGCGTCGGTGAGCAGCGCGTCCCCGGCGTCGAGGATCCGGGCCAGCGCCGCCTCGTTGCCCTCGAACGCGGTGCCCAGCTCGGTGATCAGCACGCCGAGGTCGTCCGGGTCGACGGAGCGCACCAGGGCGTCGAGGTTGGCCAGCAGCGTCTCCGGGGCGAGCGGAACGCCGGTGCGGTCGGCGGGGATCACCGCCCCGTCGGCGAGATAGGGGCCGGTGTCGCGCTCGGGCCGCAGGTCCACGTACTGCTCGCCGACGGCGGAGCGCTGGGTCACCACGGCACGCAGGTCGTCCGGCACCTGGACGTCGCGGCGCAGCCGAAGGTCGGCGCGCACGCCGGCGCCGTGCAGGTTGACCGCGGTGACCCGGCCGACGGGCACCCCCCGGTAGGTGACGGGGGCGTTGGGGAAGATGCCGCCGGCGCGGGCGAGGTCGACGTGGACGACGTACGCCCCGCCGAGCAGCCGGTCGCCGAGCCCGACGTAGCGGACCCCGACGTAGCCGATGCCGAGCAGGCTCACCAGGACGAACGCCAGGACCTGCAGCTTCGCGGTGCGTCTGATCACGGCAGCAGCCCTCCCCCCAGGACGTCCGTCAGGCCGCCGATCACCCCGTCGATCGCGCCGGTGACCGGCAGCACGCACTGGGCCGACATGATCGTCCCCGCCGGCAGTTCGGTGCCGACCGGGAAGACCGTGCCCAGCGGCACCAGTCCCTTCGGCAGGATCAGCCCGCCGAGCGGGATCTTCGAGCCGGGCTTGAGCAGGACGCAGCCCTCCGGGAACAGGCAGTCCTCCGGCGGCGTCCACACCGACGGGAAGTCGTCCAGGTCGGGCAGGCAGTCGAGGATGGGCAGGTCGGAGCCGGAGCCTGGTTTGCCCGGCTTGTCCCCGGGACGGCTCGGCGCGGGCGTGGCGCCACCGCCGGCCGCCGGGGGTCGGGGCGGGCCGGCGCCGGTCGACGGATTCCCCGCCGCCGCGGGCGGGGGCGCCGCGGCGAGCAGGTTGGCCAGGATCGAGGACGCGTCGAGGTCGGCGGTGATCGACAGGTTGACGAAGTCGCCGACGATCGCGCCGTCGACGTTCGGCGGGAACGGGAACGACAGCATGAACTCCATGGACTTCGGCAGGTCGTCCCCGGCGCGGACCAGCTGCTCCAGGATCGGCTGCAGCGCCTTGACGCTGGCCAGGGTGTCGTCGCGGCTGCGGTTGACGACCCGGGTGCCGACCTCGCCCAGCTCGCCGAGGGCGGTCAGCGCGTCGGTCAGCTGGGCGCGCTGGCGGGCCAGGACGGTCAGGCCGGGCGCCAGGGAGTCCACCGCGTCGCCGAGCACCTGCTTCTGCCGGTCGAGCCGGCCGGTGAGCCGGTCCAGCGCGTCGATGGCGCGGACCAGATCGGCCTTCTGCTTCTCCAACCCGCCGATGAACGTGTCGAGCTGGCCGAGCGCGTCCCGGACGGCGGGCTCGCGGCCGTCGAGGGCGGCGGCGAGTTCCCGGTTGATGGTCCGCAGCTGGGCCAGGCCGCCGCCGTTGAGCAGCAGGCCGAGCGCCGCGAGGACCTCCTCCACCTCGGTGCCCCGGCTGGTGCGCGACAGCGGGATGACGTCCCCGTCGGCGAGCCGGGCGGTGGCCGCCCCGCCGGACGGCGCCGCCACGGCCACGTACTTCTCCCCCAGCAGGCTGCTCTGCCGCACGGCGGCGGTGGCGTTCGCGGGCAGGCGCACGTCCCTGCCGAGGCGCAGGGTGACCCGGGCGGTCCAGCCGGACAGGGAGATCCGCTCGACGCTGCCGACGGTCACGTCGTCGACCTTGACGGCGGCCTGCGGGACCAGGTCGAGCACGTCGCTGAACTCGGCGGTTACCGAGTATCCGTCGCCCTTCGGGGCGCCGCCGGGCAGCGGCACGTCGGCCAGGTCCGGCAGGCCGCAGCCGGCCGGGAGCAGGGCCACCGCGAGGGCGCAGGCCAGGGCGCGCGCGGCCCGGGCGGTCACGACAGCCCCCGCAGGATGCCGCCGAGGGTGGGGTCGCTGCCGCCGGTGTCGGCCGGGAGCGGGTCGGGGGCCGGGGCCGCGGGCGCGGCCGGCGGCTCGCCGCCCGGCTTCGGGGCGTCGGCGGCCGGGGGCGCGGCCGGCAGCTTGGCGAGCTTGCGCAGCTGGTCGGTCATGGGCAGTCCCAGTGAGTGCAGGGTCCGCGCCAGCGCCAGGCACTTCTGGGGGACCTGGGCGGCCGGGAGCTGGTCGGCGATCAGCGAGCAGACGAACCCGACGGGGTCGTACGGGCCGGTCACGTTGTCGCGGGTGTCCAGGGTGCCGGAGCGCGGGTTGTAGGCCAGGGCCAGGTTGTTCATGGCCAGCGGCGCGACGTCGAGGATCTCGATGACCGCCCGCTGCTGGCGCACCAGCGCGCCGGTGACGTTGGCCAGCCCCTCGACGTTGGAGGTCAGGGCGGACCGGTTCTGCTTGACGAACGCGGTGACGTCGGCGAGCGCGGTGGCGAGGTTGCGCAGCGCGGCGGCCAACTCCTCGCGCTCCCCGGACAGCTGCTCGGCGACGTCGGCCAACTGCTGGTTGAACGCGCGCACCTGCTGGTCGCTGCGGGCCAGCGCGGTGGTGAACCGTTGCAGATTCGCGACGGAACCGAACAGGTCCTGCCGGCCGTCGGCGAGGGTCGTCAGGGCCCTGGACAGCCCGTCGAGGGTGTCGTGCAGGTCCTGTCCGTTGCCCTCCAGGTTGGCGCGGCCGGTGGCGAGCAGGTCGGACAGGGCGCCGTCGCGGTTGGCGCCCTCGGGGCCCAGCGCCCGGTTGAACTCGTCGAGGGCCTGGTAGATGTCGTCGATCTCCATCGGCGCGGCGGTCCGGTCGACGGTGATCTCGGCCCCGTCGGGCAGCGCGGCGCCGCCGGCGTACGCGGGGGTGAGCTGCACGTACCGGTCGCTGACGACGCTGGGCGGCACGATGACCGCCTGCGCGTCGGCGGGGACGTCGAACTCCGGGTCGTACTCCATCGTCACCTTGACCGTGCGGCCCTGCGGGGTCACGGCGACCACCTCGCCGACGCGTACGCCCAGCACCCGCACGTCCGAGCCGGGGTACACGCCGACGGCGCGGGTGAAGTACGCGACCACGCGCTTCGGCGGCGGGCCCTGACGCAGCACGACGTACCCGGCGGCGACGGCGACCAGCAGGACGGTGGCGGCGGCGACGGGCCGCCAGCGCCGCGGGGATCGGGACATCATCGGCCTCCCGTCGGTTGGTACACCTGGACCAGCCCCGCCACGTACGAGTCGAACCAGCGGCCGTTGCCGACCACGTTGGCGAAGGCGGTGACGAACGGGGCCATGCTCCGGATGGTCCGCTCCAGGTCGTCCCGGTTGCGTTCCAGGACGGCGACCACCTCGCGCAGCTTGCGCAGCGCCGGTTCGAGCTGGGTGCGGTTGTCGCGGACCAGCCCGGAGAGCTGGGTGGCGAGCTCGTCGGTGCCGACGAGCAGCTTGTGGATGGCGTCGCGCCGGCGGCTCACCTCGGTCAGCAGCGCCTCGCCGTCGGCGACGAGCCGGCGGAACTCCTCGTCGCGGGTGGCGAGCACGGCGGTGACCTCCCGGGCGCGGGCCAGCAGGGAGCGCAGCTCGGCGTCGCGGCTGGCGACGGTGCGGGAGAGCCGGGACAGCCCCACCAGCGAGGCGTCGACGCTGGCGGGGGTGTCGGCGAACGTCTCGGACAGGGTGGCGAAGGCGGCGGCGAGCTGGTCGGTGTCGACCCGGTCGAGGGTGTCGGCGAGCCCGGTGACGGCCTGCACCACGTCGAACGGGGCGGCGGTGCGGGCCAGCGGGATCCGCGCGCCCTCGGGCAGTTCGCCCGGCCCGGCCGGGGACAGGGCGAGGTACTTCTGGCCGAGCACCGTCTTGATCCGGATCGTGGCGCCGGTCTGCGCGCCGAAGTGGACGCTGTCGTCGTCCACCCGGAACCGGACCCGGACGTAGAGGCCGGCGTCGCGGGCCAGCTCCACGGCCGTCACCTCGCCGACCCGGACACCGGCGACGCGTACCTCGTTGCCGGCGGCGAGGCCGCTGGCGTCGCGGAAGGCCGCCTGGTAGTCGCGGCCGGTCAGCGCGGCCAGCCGGTCGAGCTGGAACGCGCCGAGCAGGACGGCGAGGAGCAGGGTCAGCCCGCCCGCGCCGACCACGACGGGGTTGCGTTCCCGGAACGGTGTCACCGGCTGCCTCCGGTGCTGCAGCGGGCGGCGGGGGCGCTGAGGGTCGGCACGTCCAGCGGCGAACGGCCGGCGACCGCGACGGTGCCGTCGAAGTCGCAGAGGTAGAAGTTGAACCAGGAGCCGTAGGAGGCGACGCGGGTCAGCGACCGGTACCGGTCGGGCAGCCGCCCGAGGGTGCCCTCGATGACGGCGGCGTTGCGGTCGAGCGTGTCGGCGAGCTCGCCGAGGTGCCGGACGTCGGCGGCGAGCGGCGGTCGTACGTCGTCGAGCAGGTCGGCGGTGACGGTGGTCAGCTCACCGATGCTGACCAGCGACTCGCCGATGGCCCTGCGGTCGGCGGCGAGCCCGGAGACGAACTGCTGGAGCTGGCCGATGGTCTGGTCGAGGTCGCGGTCCCGGCGGGCCAGCGTGGTGAGCACGCTGTTGAGGTTGGTGACGACCCGCCCGATGACGGCGTCCCGGTCGGCGAGGGTGTTGGTCAGCGACGCGACGTGCCGCAGCAGGCTGGACACGGTGCCGCCCTCGCCCTGGAGCACCTGGATGATCTCGTACGCGAGCTTGTTGACGTCGTCGGGGTTCAGGGCGGTGAACAGGGGCCGGAAGCCGTTGAACAGCGCGGTCAGGTCCAGCGCCGGGGACGTCTGGGCGAGCGGGATGAGCCCGTCCGGTCGCAGCGGCCGGCCGTCCCCGGCCCCCTCGCTCAGCGCGACGTACCGCTGGCCCACCAGGTTGCGGTAGCGGATCTTGGCGCGGACGCTGGTGGCGAGGGGAATGTCCCGCTCGACGGTGAAGGCCACCTCGGCGACGGTGTCCTCGACCACCCGGATCCCGCTGACCCGGCCGACCCTGACCCCGGCGATGCGCACGTCGTCGCCGGCCAGCAGGCCGGTGACGTCGGTGAACCGGGCCCGGTAGGTGACGCCGGAGTTCGGGAACGCGCCGAGGGTCTGGGCGAGCAGCGCGGTCAGCAGCACCGTCACCGCGGCGAAGACCAGCAGCTTCACCAGCGGCGCGGTCGTCTTCGAGGTCATCGGGCGTTCACCACCGCTCCGCGCAGCAGCGGCCCCCACAGCAGGACCGCGATGTCCGGGACCTCCGCCGGCAGGGTGCCGGTGACGGCCCCGACGAGGGGCTTGACCAGGGCGCGCTCCTCCTCGGTGCCGGCCTGGCCCATCTCGGGCGAGCCGGCGGCGGGCGGGGTGGCCGGCTTCGCGGGGGTGGACAGGCCGGGCAGCGGGCCGACGGGGAGGAGCGAAGGCTTGCGGGGGCCGTAGTCGTAGCCGTCGTTGATCGGCACCTCGGGTGCGGGCTGCTTCGGCCGGGGCAGCCCGTGGCACTGCGGGCCGTTGCGGGCGCCGTAGACCGGCTCGTCGCGGCCCTTCTCGTACCGGCCGCCGTCGCGGGTGACCTCCAGCGTGATGTGCATCCGGCCGTTCGCGAAGACCTCCTCGACGCGGGGTTGCAGGGCGACCAGGCCGTCCATCAGGCACGGGTACTCGGGGGCGTACGTGGCGAGCAGTTCCAGCACCGGCCGGCTCACCCGGCCGAGGGCGATGAGCTGGCCGTCGTGCCGGTCGAGGAACCCGCGGGCCACGTCGGCGGTGCCGGTGGCGTCGGCCAGGAACGCCGCCAGCTCGTCGCGCTGGTCGCTGACGGTGCGGGCGGTGACGGTCACGTCGCGCAGCAGGGCGAGCAGGTCGGGCAGCGCCGCGTCGTAGCTGTCCAGCACGGCCGCGAGCTTGCGGACGTCCTCGGCGATGACCGGCATCGCCGGGTTGAGCTGCCGCAGGTAGGCGTCGAGCCGGGCGATGTTCGCGCCGAGCTGCTCGCCGCGGCCCTCCAGGGCGGTGGCGATGGCGCCGAGGGTCGCCGCGAGCTGGTCGGGCCGGATCGCCTGGAGCAGGGGCAGCGCCTCGTCGATGACGCGTTCCAGCTCCACGGCGGTACGGCTGCGGTCCTGGGGAATGACCGCGCCGGCGGCGATGGCCGGGCCGGCGTCGCCGGCGGGCGGGACCAGCTCGACGTACCGCTCGCCGAAGAGCGTCTTGGGCAGCAGCCGCGCGGTGACGGCGGCGGGGATCCGGGGCGTGGCGGCCGGGTCCAGGGCCAGCCCGATGGTGGCGCCGGCGCCGTCGCTGCCGACCGAGCGCACCTCGCCGACGACGACGCCGCGCAGCTTGACGTCGGCGCCCTCGCTCAGCTGCAGGCCGGCCCGGTCGGCGCGCAGGGTGACCCGGTCGACGGGGGTGAACGCCTTGTTGTAGTGCAGCACGGACGCGCTGAGCGCCGCGACCAGGACGGCGACGAAGACGATGCCGAGGATGCGATCCTTCATGGTCACCCCGCGATCCGGACGGTGGTGGTCGCGCCCCAGATGGCCAGCGACAGGAAGAAGTCCACAATGTTGACCGCCACGATCGCCAGCCGGACGGCCCGGCCGACCGCGACGCCGACGCCGGCGGGGCCGCCGCTGGCGGTGTAGCCGTAGTAGCAGTGCACCAGCACCACGATCACGCTGAACACCAGCACCTTGGCGAAGGACCAGAGCACGTCGCCGGGGGGCAGGAACAGGTGGAAGTAGTAGTCGTAGGTGCCGGCGGACTGGTCGAAGTAGAAGACCGCGATGGTGCGGGTGGCCAGGTAGCTGGAGAGCAGCCCGATCACGTACAGCGGGACGACCGCGACGAACCCGGCGATCATGCGGGTGGTGACGAGGAACGGCAGCGACGGCACGCCCATCACCTCGAGGGCGTCCACCTCCTCGGAGATCCGCATCGCGCCGAGCTGGGCGGTGAACCCGCAGCCGACGGTGGCCGACAGCGCCAGCGCCGCCACCAGCGGGGAGATCTCCCGGGTGTTGAAGTACGCCGAGACGAAGCCGGTGAAGGCGCTGCTGCCGATCTGGTTGAGGGCCTGGTAGCCCTGCAGTCCCACCTCGGTGCCGGTGAAGAACGTCAGGAAGCAGATGACGCCGACGGTGCCGCCGAGCACGGCGAGCGCGCCGGTGCCGAAGCTCACCTCGGCCAGCAGCCGGATCACCTCGCGCTTGTACCGCCGCACGGTGCGCGGCGCCCAGGCGAACGCCCGCAGGTAGAAGGCGAGCTGGCCGCCCAGGTCGTCGAGGACACGCAGCACGTCAGCTCCCCTTCTGCGGCACGAGCTGGAAGTACGCGGCCGTGACGACGAAGTTCAGCGCGAACAGCAGCATGAAGGTGATCACCACGCTCTGGTTGACGGCGTCGCCGACGCCCTTCGGGCCGCCGCGCGCGGTCATCCCCTTGTAGCAGGCGACCAGCGCGGCGGCGGCGCCGAACAGCAGCGCCTTGACCTCGCCGACGAGCAGGTCGGGCAGCTGCCCCAGGGCCTGGAAGCTGGCCAGGTACGCCCCGGGCGTGCCGCCCTGCAGGACCACGTTGAACAGGTAGCCGCCGCTGACGCCGACCACGCTGACCAGCCCGTTGAGCAGCACGGCCACCAGCATCGAGGCGAGCACCCGGGGCACCACGAGGCGCTGGATCGGGTCGATGCCCAGCACCTGCATCGCGTCCAACTCCTCGCGGATCTTGCGGGAGCCGAGGTCGGCGCAGATCGCCGAGCCGCCCGCGCCGGCGATGATCAGCGCGGTGACGATCGGGCCGGCCTCGCGGACCACCGCGAGCACGGAGGCGGCCCCGGTGAACGACTGCGCCCCGAGCTGGCGGACCAGCGAGCCGAGCTGCAGGGCGATGACCGCGCCGAAGGGGATGGAGACGAGCGCGGCCGGCAGGATCGACACCGAGCTGATGAACCACGCCTGCTGGACGAACTCGCGCACCTGCACCGGCCGGCGGAACAGGCCGCGCAGCGCGTCCAGGCAGAACGCGAAGAACTCGCCGGAACGGCGCAGGGTGGCGGTGGGGCGGCTCATCCGGCCACCTGCCCCAGCTCGCCGCGGTGCCGGCCCGGCCCGGCGGCGTTCCCCGCGTCGGCGAACGAGCCCGGCGGTGGGGTGACGCCGTTGTCCCGGCACCACTGCCCCGGTGGCCGCTCGGCCCGGCGGGGCAGGCCGTTCGATGGCGGCAGCTGCGGTGGGATGGGCGGCAGCGGCGGCAGCTCCACCCCCGAGTCGGCCTCGGCGCGCAGCTCGTCGGCGTCCTTCTCCTCGGCCATCCCGATCGGGCCGATGCGCTGGGCGTTGAGGAACTGCCGCACCACCGGCTCGGTGCTGGACAGCAGCATCTCGCGCGGCCCGAACATGGCCAGGTGCCCGTGGTAGATCAGCCCGATGTTGTCCGGGACCGTGCGGGCCGTGTTGATGTCGTGCGTGACGATCAGGAACGTCGCCCCGGTCTGCTGGTTGAGGTCGATGATGAGCTGGTTCAGGTACGCGGTGCGCACCGGGTCCAGGCCGGAGTCCGGCTCGTCGAACAGGATGATGCGGGGGTCGAGCACGAGCGCCCGGGCCAGGCCCGCCCGCTTGCGCATCCCGCCGGAGATCTCGCCGGGCAGCTTCTTCTCCGCGCCCGTCAGGCCGACCATCTCCAGCTTCTCCGCGACGACGGCGCGGACCTGGGACTCCGATTTGCGGGTGTGCTCACGCAGGGGAAAGGCCACGTTGTCGTAGATGTTCATCGAGCCGAACAGGGCGCCGTCCTGGAACAGCACGCCGAACAGCTTGCGCACCTCGTACAGCTCGCGCTCGGCGAGCCGGGGCAGGTCCCTGCCCTCGATCCAGATCGAGCCCCGGTCGGGCCGCAGCAGCCCCACCAGGGTCTTCAGGAACACGGACTTGCCGGTGCCGGACGGGCCCAGCAGCACCGAGATCTCCCCGGCGGGCAGGGTGAGGCTGATGTCCGACCAGACCGGCTGGCCACCGAAGGACTTGGTCAGCCCCTGCACGGCCACCTCGACGCCCATGCGTCCTCCCCCTTCCGACACCTGGGACATCGCGCCGGGCCGATGGCGTGTAACAGAATTCTTCGCGGCTATGCAAATCGCTCACGGTATCGATACGGTGCCGTTGACCGGTCGGCAACGAAAGTGTCTCGCACCCAATGACCACAACCATCGAGCCAGCGCTCGTCCGTCGGGCCGCCGAGGGCGACCGGGCAGCGATGGGTGACCTGCTCGCGGAGTTCCACCCCCGCGTGGTGCGCTACTGCCGGGCCCGGCTCGGGCGCGTCGGCGGGGCGTACACCACGGCCGACGACATCGCCCAGGAGGTGTGCCTGGCGGTGATGCGGGCCCTGCCCCGTTACCGGGAGCAGGGCAAGCCGTTCGCCGCGTTCGTCTTCGCCGTCGCCGCGCACAAGGTGGCCGACGCGCAGCGGGCGGCGGTGCGCGACTCCGCCGTCACCGCCACCGACGCCCTGCCGGACCGGCCGGACGCGGCGCCCGGGCCCGAGCAGCAGGCCCTCGCCACGGACCTGGCCCGCCGCATCTCGGTGCTGCTGGACCGCCTCCCCGCCACCCAACGGGAGATCGTCACCCTCCGCGTGGCGGTCGGCCTCACCGCGGAGGAGGTCGGCACGATTCTCGGCATGTCCGCGGCGGCCGTCCGGGTGGCCCAGTCCCGGGCCCTCGCCCGGCTCCGTACGCTTGCCGGCGAGCGGTTGGGCGAGGTGGCGGCATGACGGAGCATGGGTCGGACGGCGGTGGGCAGCCGGAACTGGCCACGGTCGCCCGCGACGACCTGCTTCTCGACGCGCTCGGCCGGGGCGAGGAGCCGACCGACGGCGACGCGCTCGCCGCGATGCTGGCCGCCTGGCGCGCCGACCTCCTCGCCGACGGAGCCGACCTTCCCGACGCGGACCTGTTCGAGCCCGCCGCCGACGGGGCCGGCCTTCCCCACGAGGACATGTTCGGGCCCGGCGCTGACGCCACGCCCGCCAGCGGCGGCGGCCCGACGGTCGCCGGCGGGCGACGGCGGGCGTCCCGGCCAGCCCGGTCACGACGGCCCGGGCGGTGGGGCGTGCGGCTCGCCGCCGCCGCGGCCGCCGCGCTCGTGCTGGCCGCAGGGCTCGGGGCCGCCAGCCGGCAGTCCGGGCCGAGCAGTCCGCTGTGGTCGCTGACCAAGGTCCTGTACCCCGAGCAGGCCGAGGTCCGCGCCGTCGAGCACACCATCGGACGGGCCCGCGAGGCCCTCGCGGCGGGGCGGCTCGACGCGGCCCGGGAGCTGGTCGGGCGGGCCCGGCGGGACCTGGCCCGCGTGACCGATCCGGCCGTCGCGGCCCGGCTGCGGGCGGAACTGGACAGCGTGCTGCGCGACCTCGACGCGGCCGCCCCGGCGCAGCCTTCGCCGGCGGGCCCCGCGCCGGTGCCCGCCGCCCCGACGACCGGCGGCCCGGGCGGCGCCAGCCACGAAGCGTCGCCGGGCGCGACGGCGCCCCTGCCGCGGCCGTCGGCGACCCCGGCCCCGGCGCCCTCGGCCACCTCCGGGCCCTCGCCCCTGCCGTTGCTGCCCGGGCTGCTCCCGACGTCACCGCTCCTTCCGTCGCTGCCCGGGCTGCCCGGCCTGCCGCTGCCCAGCGGCGGCCTGCTCGACTGACAGGGTCGGGTCGGTCGACCGCGCCCGTCACGCACTCTGCGGCGGCGCCGACGGGCGTCTGCCCGGAGGGTGCCGCAGGCGGGCCGGTCGGCACGCCCGGGCGGGTCATTGACAGATCGAAGTTTGTGACATCACGATGGCGCGGTCCGCGCGCCCACGCAACATTCCTTCGATCATCCCGCTCGGGACCGTAGACATCTTTCCTTCGGGGGCCTATCGTCTCGCCTTACATCGAGATCTATGCATGGAGGCGATGATCGATGCGAGTCACACGATGGGCGGTTGCCCCGCTGGCCCTGGCCGTCGCCCTCGGCGCCGCCACGCCGGCCGCCGCCACCCCCGCCGGCCCCGGTGTCTCGCCCGACGCGGTGAGCGCGGCGGACGCCGGCGTACGCCAGCAGCCCGGCGGCGTGGGCACGCTGAGCACCGACTACGGGCCGGCGGCGTGGGCCCCGGCCAGCACCAGCAACTACACCGTGGCCAGCCGGCCGAGCAGCCACCGGATCAACTACGTGGTCATCCACATCACGCAGGGCTCCTACGCCGGCTCCATCAGCTGGTTCCAGAACCCGGCGGCCCAGGTCAGCGCGCACTACACGTTCCGCTCCTCCGACGGGGCGGTCACCCAGTCCGTCCGTGAGAAGGACATCGCCTGGCACGCCGGCAACTGGACGTACAACACCCAGTCGATCGGCATCGAGCACGAGGGCTACGTCGACAACCCGGCCTGGTACACCGACGCGATGTACCGGGCGTCCGCCGCGCTGACCCGCAACCTCGCCAACAAGTACGGCATCCCTAAGGATCGAGCCCACATCATCGGTCACAAGGAGGTGCCCGGGGCGACCCACACCGACCCCGGCCCGTACTGGAACTGGACCTACTACATGCAGCTGGTCAACGGCGTCACCGGCATCGGCTCCGGCACGGTCGACAGCGGGACCACCAGCCTCAACGTGCGCTCCGGCCCGGGCACCAGCTACTCGGTCGTCGGCTCCCTGAACGGGGGCGCCGCGGTCAGCATCTACTGCCAGGCCACCGGCACCAGCGTCACCGGCCCGTACGGCACCACGAGCATCTGGAACCGGATCGGCACCAACCGCTACGTCTCCGACGCGTACGTCAACACCGGGTACAGCGGCTTCATCCCGGGCGTGCCGCGCTGCTGAACCGCCACCGCACCGCCTGAGCCGGGCCGGGGTCCCAGCCCCGGCCCGGCTCAGCCCCGGCCCGGCCCGGCTCAGCCCCGGCCCGGTCCGCCCGCACCCCGGTCGGGCACGATGGCCCGCAGCCTCGCCAGCAGCTCGCCGCGGCTCGCGCAGTTCAGCCGGGCGCGCATGCGGGCCACGTGGTGCTCGACCGTCTTCGCCGAGATGAACAGCCGGTCGCCGATCTGCTTGTAGGTCAGGCCGGCGAGCACCAGCTCCGCCACCTCCTGCTCGCGCCCGCTGAGCCGGCCCTCGTCGGCCCCGCCGACCGCCTCCGCGGCGGCCCCCCGGCCCGGGCCGCCGCCGGCCGGCCCCGCCGACCGGCCCTGCAGCATCCGCGCGCAGTCCAGCAACGCCGTCATCGCCCGCCGGTCGGCGGTCCGGATCGCGGCCTGCCCGGCGAGCCTGGCCGCGTCCCAGCAGAGCCCGGCGCCGTGCAGGCCCCGGGCGGCGGCCTCCACCCGTTCCCGGTCCACGACGCCGCGCAGCACCTCCACCCAGCATCCGGCGGCCGCCGACACGACGGCGGCGTACCGGCTCCGCTCGGCCATCCGGGCCAGCGCCGCGACGTGGGCGTCGGCGGTCTCCGCCTCCTCGGCGAGGATCGCGGCGTGCAGCCCGCTCCAGTGCAGCGGCGCGGCCCACAGCGCCGGGTTGCCGAGCCGGTCCAGCAGCAGGCGCGCCTCGGACAGGTACGGGTTGAGCCGGTCCAGATCGCCCAGCCGCGCCGCCGCGACGGCGAACTCGCCCAGCGGCAGGAGCGTGAACAGGTCCACGGC
Source organism: Micromonospora sp. B11E3 (assembly GCF_039871625.1). Lineage (NCBI taxonomy): Bacteria > Bacillati > Actinomycetota > Actinomycetes > Micromonosporales > Micromonosporaceae > Micromonospora > Micromonospora sp. B11E3. The sequence continues at coordinate 30,287 of NZ_JBDPMC010000046.1, forward strand.
GTGCCGGACAATCACCTCGACGGCGCGCTCCCACCTGCGCCGCAGGGCCGGCAGGTCGCTCTCCCGCCGCGCGATGCCGACCTCCAGGGCGGTGGCGAAGAGCAGGTCCCGCAACTCCATGGGGCCGCCGCCGGCCGCCGCCAGCGCCTCGGCCGCCGCCGCCGTGCGGCCGCGCACCATCAGGATCCAGGCCAGCAGCAGCCGGTGCCGCCGGGCCAGCAGGTGGCCGCCGACCCGGTGGGCCACGGCCCGCTCCAGCACCCGTTCCCCGATGTCCAGCTCGCCGCCGCCGAGCGCGACCAGGGCCGCGAGGGCGGCCGGGCTGTCCGGCAGCAGCACCGCCCGGCCCGCCGGCTCCAGCAGGGCGGACGCCTGCACGAACGTGGAGAGCGCGGCGGCCGGGGCGGTGAGGCTCTCCCTGGTCCCGCGGGCCATCAACAGCGCGGCGCTGGCGAGCAGGGTGGGCGGACCGTCCGGCGGCGCGGCCGGCGCGACCGGCTGCCCGACGCCCACGGCGCCGATCTCCGCGAACGCCGCCGACGAGGCCGTGCCCGACCAGCGGTACAGCTCCACGGCGCGGCCGAGGTGCCCGCAGTGGACCAGGGCGGTCGCCGCCACGGCCGCCGCCTCGGCCCGGTCCGCGGGGTCCGCGTCGGCGACGGCGACCAGCCGGTCCGCCAGCCGGAGGGCGGAGCCGAGGTCACCGGCGAGCGCGACGGCCCGCGCCTGCCGGCCGGTCACCGGCCGTCCGGCGGCGGCGGCCACGGCGAACAGCTCGGCCGCCAGGCCCGGCTCGTCGGGCAGCGCCTCCTCGGCCGCCGCCTCGGCGGCGCCGGCCGGGCAGCCGCCGGTCACGCCGGCGCCGCGCAGCGAGCGCACCAACGGCAGCAGCGGCCCACCGCGCGCCAGTTGCAGTTCGGTCAGCCGCTGCCAGACCTCGCCCCGCTGGGCGGCCGGGCTCAGGGCGGCGACCGCGCGCCGCACGACCGGCGCGAGCCGGTCCTCCGGGCCCAGCAGCCCCGCCGCCCTGGCCCGGTCGGACAGCTCGTCGACGGCGTCCGGGGAACGGCGCAACAGGACGCCGAGCAGGTCCGCCGGCAGCGGCACGCCGCCGGCCACGGCCAGCAGCAGCTGCCTTACGTCGGGGTCCAGGCCCGCCAGGTCCGGGCCGTACCCCAGCACGACCGCCTCGGGCACCTCCAGCCGCAGCGGGCCGTCCGGCGCGGCGGCGGCCAGGTCGCGCAGTGCGCGGACCAGGCGGTCGACGTCGCGGGGCACCCCGCCGGTCTGCGCCTGCACGAAGTCCGCCAGCGCGGGCTGCGCGGGCAGCCCGGGTACGCGGGTGAGGAGAGCGGCCGTCTGCTGCCGGGTGAACGGGCACAGCGGCAGCGACCGCCCGTTGCGGCCCAGCGCGTCGGCCAGCTCGGCCAGCCCGGCCGGGCGGGGCCAGGGCCGGTAGGCGGCCACTACCCGGCAGCGGCGTGTGTCGACCAGGGCGCGCAGCTCGCGCAGGCGCGCCCCGTCGAGCGCCTGCGCGTCGTCGACGAGGAGCACGCCGTCCGGGTCGAGCGACGCCGTGTCCGGCCCGACCGGCAGCACGCGCGCGCCCGCGGCCTCGTAGGCGCGAGCCAGCTCCCGCAGGAGGGTGCTCTTGCCGTGGCCGCCGGGCCCGACCAGCGCCACGGCCAGCGGCGCGTCCGGATCGGCGGCCACCGCGGCGAGCAGCGCGCGGCTCGGCCCGTCGAGCAGCAGAGGCAGGTCGTGCGGGGCGCGCAGGACGGCCGCGGTCGTCATCGGCGGCCCCGTCCCCGGCCGCGCAGGACGGCCAGCCGGGAGGCGCTCGGCAGCTCCAGGGGCGCGACCCGAACGGGAGGCCGCGGCGGCGGCTCCGGCCGGTCGTCGGCGTACCGCTGCGGCGCCCGGTCGGCGCGGCGGGCCGGCTCGGCGCGGCCGGCCCGGGCGTCCCGGTCGCGCCCGGGTCGCGGCTGCGGCCTGATCGGACGCGGCGCGACGACGTGGCCGGCCGCCAGCGCCGCCCCGACGGCGGAGGTGGCCTGCGGGTCGGCCTCCACCTCCACGGGGCGGGCGAACCGGGCGGCGAGCAGCTCGGCGACCAGCGGGATCCGCGCGCAGCCCCCGGTCAGCAGGATGCCGTCGAGGTCGGCGGCCGTCCGGCCGGCGGACCGGATCGCCTGCGCGGTCAGCTCCACCGTCGTCCGCACGGCCGGCCGGATCAGCTCCTCGAACTCGGCACGGCTCACGGGGACGCGGATCGGCCCGTGCGGCAGCCGCAGGGCGACGTCCGTGTCCGTCGCCACGGTCAGGTCGTGCCTGGCCCGCGCGCAGCGGACGAGCAGGTCCGCGGGCGCGAACCCGTGGCGCCGGTCGCGGGCGGCGGCCGGCCGGCCGAGGGCGTCCCGGACGTGCTCGGCCAGGGCCTCGTCGAAGTCCGCGCCGCCGAGCGGTTCGAGGGCGGCCGGCACGCCGAGCACCTCGAAGCCGCCGTGCGGGGCCCGACGCACCAGCCCGGCCTCGAATCCGGTGCCGCCGAGGCAGTAGACGGCCGCCGTGGCGCCCGTGAAGCCGCGCGCGGCGTGGGCCTCGGCGGCGGTGATCGGCTGGGGCAGCAGGGTCACGTCGGCCAGGCCGATCTCCCACAGCGCCCGGTGCAGCAGGTCCCTGCGGTACGGCCCCCAGCCGGCCGGGTGGCTGAGCACGACGGACTCCGGGCGCGCCCGTTCCCGCGTGGTCACCTGTTCGACCACCCAGGCGACCAGCACCGCGGCGAGTGCCTGCGCCGTGCACGTCTCGCCGCCCACGATCAGCGGCACGTCGTCGCCGACGCGGGCGACGAAGTCCCGGGCGGTGCGGCCGTTCTCGGCGCCGTCGGGCGGCCCCGCGGGTTCGCCGACGGTGAACGACCCGTCCGGGGCGAGCCGCAGCACGGACGGCACGGCCGCCGACTGCCCGTGCAGCCGCTGCACCTCGGGCCGCGCCCAGGTGGCACCCTGTCGCCGGGCGAGGGCGGCGACGGTGCTGGTGCGACCGAGGTCGATCCCGAGGACGTACGGCATGCGCTCCCACCTCCGCCGTGACGTGGCACGCCGGTGTCGAACACGCCGGCATCGAACGGCAACCCACCCTGTCGGACCGGAACCGGCCGCTGTTCGTACCAGGGCTCGTACATTATCGGCTCCCTAACCAAGCCGATCAGGCGTCCCTAATCCCCTAACGAAGGATGGGCCATGACCCTAGTGACCGGCCCCGCCGGATACGGGGCCCGTCCCCGATGTCCGGTTCGTACGGCCGCGCCTACTGTCGATCGTGTCAGACGAGCCACGCAATAGGTCCGAGGAGAACCCGTCGATGCACGACAGCCAGACCCTGCACGACTTCGTGCTCAACCTGCTCACCGACCCCGACGCCCGGTCGGCGTTCGACCTGGATCCGGAGGGTGCGCTGCGCGCGGCCGGCCTCACGGACATCACGGCCGCGGACGTGCAGGACGTGGTTCCGCTCGTGGTGGACTACGCGCCGGTCCAGGGCGTCACCTCGCTGGCGCCGCTGGGCGACCAGCTCGGCTCGACCGTGCCCGCGGTCGACCCGACCGACGTCATCGGCCAGCTGCAGAGCGTCGCGCAGCAGATCACCCTCCCCACGGCGACCACGAACGTGGACGTCAACGCGGGCGTGCTCGGCGCCATCAGCGTCGACCCGACCGGGCTCGGCGCCGCGGCGGCGCTGCCGTTCGGTGTCGCCGTGGGCGCCAGCCCGACGGTCGTCGGCGCGGACCTGTCGGCGGGGTACGACGTGGCGCACACCCTGGACGCGGGCCTCGTCGACGGCTCCGCGGTGGACGGTCTCGTCGGCCCCGGCGTCACGGACCCGGTGGTCGTCCCGGTCGACGGCGCGGTCGACGGGGTGCTCGGGGGCGGCCTCGACCCGGTCACCGGCGTCCTCGACCCGGCCCTCGGCATCACGGGCGGCCTGGTCGGCTCCGTCGGGGCCGACGACCCGCTGGGCGCGGTCGGCGGTCTCGGCGACCAGTTGGGCGGCGTCGGCGACTCGCTCGGCGGATCGGGGATCGCGCCGGACGTGCCGGGCACGGTGGGCGGCGTCACGGACCAGGTCGACGGTGTGCTCGGTGGAGTGACCGGAACGGACATCACCGGGGGTGTCAGCGGCGGTACGAGCGGCAGCGTGAGCGGCAGTGTGGGCGGCGACGCCGAGGTCCACGGCGGCGCACAGGCCTCCACCGGGGGCGGACTGCTCGGCTTCACGGACGGGCTGCTCTGAGAAGAGGGGTGCCGCCGCGGCACGCGGGCCGGACCGTACGTCGTACGGTCCGGCCCGTCGCGCGTGCACATCCGTTCCCCTCTTGATAATTGAGCCGAAATCCGCACACTTGGTGCGGTGATTGCGCCGATGTGGCTGGACGTGCTTGACGAGATCGCCCGGACGTGCGTGGCGCACGGTCGCGACGACCTGCTTACCTGGCTGCGTCAGCGGCGCGCCCAACTCCTCGATCCCACCCTGCGGGTCCTGGTCGTCGGGGAGCCGAAGCAGGGCAAGAGCCAGCTCGTCAACGCCCTCGTCAACGCGCCCGCCTGCCCGGTCGGCGACGGCCGCACCACGGTGCTGCCGACCGTCGTCCAGCACGCCGAGACCCCGACCGCCGCCCTGATCCGGACGCCCCTGCCGGCCGCCGGCCGGCCCGCCGGCCCGGCCGCGCCGGCCGCCGACCGGACCCCGCTGCCGATCGCCCGGGTCGCGGCCGAGATCGCCGGACGGGCGCCGCGCCACCCCGCCGTCGAGGCGGTGCACGTCGAGATCGGACTGCCCCGGGGCCTGCTCGGCGCCGGGATCGTGCTGGTCGACACGCCGGGCATCGACGAGCTGGACGGGATCCGCGGACCGGCCGCGTCGGCCGCACTCGCCCGGGCCGACACGGTGCTGATGGTGTCGGACTCGACCCGGGAGCTCTCCGTCGCCGAGCTGAACATCCTGCTGCACGTCGCGCGGTCGCACGCGAACGTGGCCGTCGTGCAGACCAAGACCGACCTGGTGGCGAACTGGCGGACGGTGGCCGACCGCAACCGGCAGCACCTGGCCGGGGCCGGGATTCCGGCGCCGCTGATCCCGGTCTCGGCGCTGCTGCGGCTGCGGGCCGCCGCCGGCGACGACCGGGCGCTCAACGACGAGTCCGGCTTCCCGCCGCTGATCGCGCGGATCATGCGCGACCACGGCGACAAGGCCGACCGGCTCGCGCGTACGTCGGTGGGCCTGATCGCACGGACGGTGCTCGAACAGCTGGCCGCCCCGCTGCGCGCCGAACTGTCCGGTCAGGACGCGGCGGAGCAGACCGGGCCGATCTCGCGGCTGCACGCCGCGCAGCGCGAGGTCGACGAGTTGCGCCGCTGCACCACCCGGTGGCAGAACACGCTCTCCGACGAGATGGCGCACCTGCTGTCCGACCTCGAGTACGACCTGCGCGACCGGACCCGGACGATCCTGCGCGAGGTCGACGAGGCGTTCGACCGGGCCGACCCGCTGGTGGGCTGGGAGACGTTCCAGGAGTGGTTGGACGGCAGCCTCGTCGAGGCGGCCGAGGCGAACCACCGGTGGCTCGGCCAGCGGTGCGAGTGGGTCGCGGCGCAGGTGGCGGGCCACTTCACGCGGTACGGCTACGACATCCCGCCCCGCTGGCAGGTGCCGGAGCCGGACGACGTGGTCGACCGGCTGCCGGTCCTGGAACGCCCCGACGCCGACCGCTTCACGGCAAGCCAGAAGCTGGTCAGCGGCATGCGCGGCTCGTACGGGGGGCTGCTCATGTTCGGCCTGGCGATGACCCTGGCCGGGATGCCGATGATCAATCCCGTGTCGATCGGGGCCGGCGTGCTGTTCGGCGGCAAGAGCATCCGGGACGAGGGCAAGTCGCTGCTGCGGCGGCGCCAGGCGACGGTCAAGTCGGCCGTCCAGCGGCACGTCGACGACTTCTTCATCCGGATGACCAAGGACTGCCGGGACACCGCACGGCAGGTGCAGCGGGTGATCCGGGACCACTTCACGGTGCTCACCGAGGAGCTGCAGGAGGCGATCGTGCAGTCGTTCCGCAGCGCCAAGCAGGCGGCGGACGCCGACGCGGCCGTACGCGAGCAGCGGCGACGCGAGATCCAGCAGCGGATACGGCGGCTGTCCGCCCTCTACGAGCAGGCGCAGGGGCTCACCTCGGCGCGGCCGGCGGCGGTCTCGCTGGAGCCCCGACCGTGAGCGCGAGGAGCGAGCCGGGTTTGCGAGCCCCGCAGTCGCGAAACCGAGGAGGCACCGTGAGCGCGAGGAGCGAGCCGGGTTTGCGAGCCCCGCAGTCGCGAAACCGAGGAGGCACCGTGAGCGGCGGCGGGCGGCTCGACGAGACGGTCTACGACCTGCTGCACGACGCCCTGGACCGGCTCCGGGACGATCCCCGAGCCGTCGGCCACCTGCGGCACCAACTCGACCGGCTGGAGGCGCCGCTGCACATCGCCATCGCCGGCCCCTGGCAGTCGGGCAAGTCGACCGCGCTCAACGCGATCATGGGCGAGGAGGTCGCGCCGGTCGAGGTGCCCGCGGGCGGCTGCGTCCTCACCTGGTACGAGGACGCGCCGCACCCCCGCGCCACGGCGTACTCGTCCGTGGGACCGCCTCAGGAGCTGGCCGTCACCAAGTCGCCCACGGGGATGCGGGTCGACCTCGTCGGGTTGCGCCCGGGCGAGGTCGACGACATCGTCGTGCGGTGGCCGACCCGGGCGCTGCGGCAGGCGACCCTGATCGACACGCCCGCCGTCGCGCCGGCCGGCGAGGGCGGCCGGACGCCGGTGATGGACCGGATCCTGCGGGACGCGGACGCGGTGCTGTACCTGACCCGCGACGCGCGCGACAGCGACCTGCAGATCCTGCAGGCCACCCGGACGGGCGTGGTGGACCAGGCCGCGCCGGTCAACGTGATCCTGGTGCTCTCCCGGGCCGACGAGGTGGGCGGCGGCCGGGTCGACGCGCTGCTGACCGCCCGTCAGCTCGCCCGCCGGCTGCGCCGGGATCCCCGGGTCGACGCGCTCTGCGTCAACGTGGTCGCGCTGAGCGGCCTGGTGAGCCTGGCCGGACGGATGATGGCCGAGTCGGACTTCGCCGCCCTGGCGGCGCTGGCCGGCGCGCCCCGCGGCGAGCTGGAGCAGTCGCTGCTGTCGGCGGAGCGCTTCCTCACCACCGCCCCGCCGGTACAGCTCGACGCCGCGACCCGCGCGGCGCTGCTGGACCGGTTCGGCCTGTTCGGGATACGGCTGGCCACCACCCTGATCCGGACCGGCTGCGACAGCCGGGTGCGGCTCTCCGCCGAGCTGATCCGCCGCAGCGGCTTCACCGAGCTGCGGGAGTCGATGAACCGGTGCTTCGTGGACCGGTGCGACGTGCTCAAGGCCCGCTCGGCGCTGGCGGCCCTGGAGGCCCTGCTGCGGGCCGAGTCTCGGCCCGGCGGCGCCGAGCTGCTCGCCCGGATCGAGCGGATCCTGACCAGCACGCACGACTTCCGGGAGCTGCGGCTGCTGGCGTCGCTGCAGGAGGCCGGGGGCGAGGTCGACGCCGAGCTGCTGCCGGAGGCGCAGCGGCTGCTCGGCGGCAACGGCACGGCGCTGGCGGCCCGGCTGGGCGTGGAGCACGACACCACCTCGGACCAGCTGTGGCGACTCGCCGTCGAGGCGCTGCGGCGGTGGCAGGGTCGGGCCGAGGACCCGCGGCTGCGGCTGCCGCAGCGCCGGGCCGCCCGGGTGGTGGTGCGCAGCTGCGAGGGAATGCTGGCCACGCTGACCGCCCGCTGAACCCGGCCGGCCCGGAAGCCGCGTCATGTCCGGGCCGGGCGGGACCCGGCCCGGACGTGACGCGCGGTCAGGCCGGGGCCACCTGGCGGGCGTGCCTGCCCTCGGCGATCTCCTCGACCAGCTTCGCGCAGAACGCCGGCAGGTCACTCGGGGCACGGCTGGTGACCAGCCCCTGGTCGACCTGGACCTGCTGGTCGACCCAGTTCCCGCCGGCGTTGCGGATGTCGGTGCGCAGGCTGGGGTACGAGGTGACCGTGCGCCCCTTGACCATCCCGGTCTCCACCAGGGACCAGGGGCCGTGGCAGATCGCCGCCACCGGCTTCTGTTGCTGGAAGAACGCCTTGACGAAGTCCATCGCCTCGGCGTTCATCCGCAGCCGGTCCGGGTTCACCGTCCCGCCGGGCAGCACCAGGGCGTCGTAGTCGGCCGGGTTCGCCTGGTCGACCGTCCGGTCCACCCGGTGGCGGTTGGCCGGGGTGATGTCGTGGTTCATGGACTGGATCTCACCTGGCCTGATGGAGATCAGGTGGCACTGCGCCCCCGCCTGCTCCGCGGCGGCCCGGGACTGGGTGTACTCGATGTCCTCCACGCCGTCGGCGGCGAGGAACGCGACCTTCTTGCCGTTCAGCGGCTGCTGCTTGTCAGCCATGGATGCGGCCTCCTTCGCGGCGCCTTTCCTGGCGGCGCCTCGCTGGTACCGATCGCCTTCCCGGTGCCCGGACGGGCAAACGGGCGCGCGCGGCACCTGCGGCGGTGCGGCCGCTGGCGGGTCGACATCCATCGACATTGACACACGCCGGTAACAAGTCGGACGCTCGGAGAGCGCTCTCTCCACCGTTTCCCCACTATTCGAGGAGTTCCCGTGGGTATCCGCAGAAAGATCTTCACCGCCGTCGCGGCCCTGCTCGCCGCCGTACCGGTGGCCGTCGTCGCCTCCCCCGCCCAGGCCGTCGGCCCGACGCTGCTGCCCGTCACGGTCACCAACAGCACCGGCCGCGGCGAGGCCGTCCACCTCTACGTGATCGACGTGCAGCTGTCCACCGGCCACCTCGGCTACGTCAGGCAGGACGGCACGTTCGTCCCGTGGTCGGGCGGGCAGATCCCGCCGGCGCCCGCGCCGGACGCCTCGATCCCGGGCTCCGGCAACGGCGGCAGCACGACCATCCGCTTCCCCCGCGGCTTCTCCGGCCGCGTCTACTACTCGTTCGGCGACAAGCTCAGGTTCTTCCTGACCCCGGACGGCCTGGTGCAGCCCGCGCCCTGGGCCGGCGGCACGCCAACCGCGACATCCTGTTCGACTGGAGCGAGTTCACCTACAACGACGCCGGGCTGTGGCTGAACAGCTCACAGGTCGACATGTTCGCGGTGCCGCACGCGGTGACCGTGACCGGCGCCAGCGGCGTCACCAGGCGCACCGGCGACGTCGTGGCGGGCGGCCGCAACGCCATCATCGAGGGCATCCGCTCGCAGCCCGGCTCGGCGAACACGGTGTACACCCGGTCGGACGGGACGGTGCTGCGCGTGCTGGCGCCGGGCAAGGCGGCCGGCGCGGGCCTGTTCAGCCCCACCTACCTGGACTCCTACATCGCGTCGGCGTGGAACGCGTACACGACGAGGACGCCAACATGGTCGACGGCAAGGCGTACGCGTTCGCCTTCGACGACGTCGGGGCCTTCGAGTCGCTGGTCCACGACGGCGACCCGCGCGCCGCGGGCCTGGTGCTGAGCCCGTTCGGCGGCGGCTCGCCGAACCCGGGCGGCGCGGTGCCGGTGGTGAGCAACTGGAACAACAAGTGCATCGGCGTGCCGAGCTCCAACTTCGTCGACCGCGCCCAGCTGCAGATGTGGACCTGCAACGGCACCAACGCGCAGAAGTGGACGTTCATCGGCACGGCCCTGCAGAGCCAGAACAACAAGTGCATGGACGTCGACGGCGGGTCGACCGCCAACGGCGCGGTGGTGCAGCTCTACACCTGCAACGGCACGGGCGCGCAGCAGTTCACCCTCAACGCCACCGGCGACCTGGTCAACCTCCAGGCCAACAAGTGCGTGGACATCAAGGACTGGAACGGCGGCGACGGCGCGCGGCTGCAGCTGTGGGACTGCGCCGGCACGGCGAACCAGAAGTGGCGCAAGGGCTGACCGCGGACGCCGCAGGTCCGCCGAGGCGGCGGCACGTCGGCTAGTACAGCCGACGACTCAGCACGGCGCGCAGTGCGTCCGCAGACTCGACATCGGCATGATCACTGAGCCAGGCAACGGCATGCTGGACGACCGTCCTCATCTGCTCGTCGGGCAGCTCCCGCATCAGCAGCGGCTCCAGGACCGAGCCCGCGTTGAGGGCGGCGGCGTGTTTGCCAAGCCAGGCGAGGGCGCACTCCACGGCGGAGGCCGCCTGCTCGGCGGGCAACTCCCGCATCAGCAGCGGCCTCAGCACGAACCGAGCGTTGGCGGTGGTGGGATACTTCGCCAGCCAGATCAGGGTGTGCCGCACGGCGGGGCGCGCCTGTTCGGCGGGCAGCTCCCGCATCAGCAGCGGTGTCAGCACGAACGGAGTCCTGGCGCCGGTGGGGTGCTTGGCCAGCCAGGACAGCGCGTACCGGACGACGAGGCGAGCCTGTTCGGCGGGCAGCTCCCGCCTGGCCAGCAACGGACGTAGCACAAGCCGAGCGTTGGCGGTGGCGACGTGTTCAGAGAGCCACGCGAGCGCGTGCGGCACGGCGACGCGAGCTTGCTCCGTGGCCAACTGCCGGTGGCGTAGGAGCGCCCGCAGCACATATCGAGCCTCGCGGACGGTGCGGTGTTCAGCAAGCCAGGCCAGCGTGTACCGTACCGCCAGCCCGGCCTGCTCCGCCGGCAACTCACGCTCCAACAGTGGCGACAGCACAAGCGTCGCCTCGGGGGTGGCGGCGTGCTCGCCAAGCCAGGCCAGCGCGTGCCGTACCGCCAGCCCGGCCTGCTCCGCCGGCAACTCACGCTCCAACAGTGGCGACAGCACAAACGCCGCCTCGGGGGTGGCGGCGTGCTCGCCAAGCCAGGCCAGCGCGTGCAGAACGACCGCATCCGCCTGCTCCGCGGGCAGACGCCGGTGGTGCAACAACGCCCGGAGCACGAACCGGGCCGCGGGACCGGTAGCACACTCCGCAAGCCAGTCCAGGACGTACGGCACGACCCCACTGGCCTGCCCCGCCAACTCACGCTCCAACAGGGGCTGCAGCACGAGGCCCATGCCGGGGCTGGTGGTGTGTCGAGCGAGCCAGGCCAGCGCGTACCGCGCTGCCGCGTCGGATCGCTCGACCGGCAAGTCACTTTTCAACAGGGGCTGGAGCACGAACCTTGCCTCCGAGACCTCAGCATGGTCCGCGAGCCAGGCCAGCGCATGCCGCACAACCCCGTCGGCTTGCACCGCCGACAACTCGCACTTCAACAACGGCTGCAGCACAAATCCCGCGCTACGAGTGGCGGAGTGTTCGCCAAGCCAGGCCAACGTGTGCAGCACCACCGCGTGAGCCTGCTCCGCGGTCGGCTGCCGGCTGCGGAGCAACGGCCGCAGCACGAAGCTCGCGTCCGCGACCTCGGCATGATCCGCGAGCCAGGCCAACGCATGCCGCACCGCCGCGCCGGCCTCCTCCGCCGACAAATCACGCTCCAACAACGGCTGCAGCACGAACCCCGCGTCCAGGATCGTGGCGTGCTCGCCAAGCCAGGCCAACGCGTGCCGGACCGCCGCGCCGGCCTCCCCCGCCGACAACTCACGCTCCAACAACGGCCGCAGCACAAACTGCGCGTCGGCAAGCGCGGCATGATCCGCAAGCCAGGCCAGTGCCAGCCGCACCACCGCGGCGGCGCTCTCCGCAGGCAACCGCCAGTCGCGGAGCAACGGCCGCAGCACGAACCCCGCGTCCGGGATCACGGCGTGCTCGCCAAGCCAGGCCAACGCATGCCGCACCGCCGCGCCGGCCTCCCCCGCCGACAACTCACGCTCCAACAACGACCGCAGCACGAACCCCGCGTCCAGGATCGTGGCGTGCTCGCCAAGCCAGGCCAACGCATGCCGCACCGCCGCGCCGGCCTCCCCCGCCGACAACTCACGCTCCAACAACGGCCGCAGCACGAACCCCGCGTCCGGGATCACGGCGTGCTCGCCAAGCCAGGCCAACGCGTGCCGGACCGCCGCGCCGGCCTCCCCCGCCGACAACTCACGCTCCAACAACGGCCGCAGCACAAACTGCGCGTCGGCAAGCGCGGCATGATCCGCGAGCCAGGCCAGTGCCAGCCGCACCACCGCGGCGGCGCTGTCCCCAGGCAACCGCCGATCGCGCAACAGCGGCCGCAGCACGAACTGGCCGTCCGGGACGGCGGAGTGGTCAGCAAGCCAGGCCAACGCCAGCCGCACCGCCGCATCGGCCTCCTCCGCCGACAACTCACGCTCCAACAACGACCGCAGCACGAACCCCGCGTCCGGGACCGCGGCATGATCCGCGAGCCACGCCAGTGCCAGCCGCACCGCCGCGCCGGCCTCCCCCGCCGACAACTCACGCTCCAACAACGACCGCAGCACGAACCCCGCGTCCGGGACCGCGGCATGATCCGCGAGCCACGCCAGTGCCAGCCGCACCACCGCGGCGGCGCTGTCCCCAGGCAACCGCCGATCGCGCAACAGCGGCCGCAGCACGAACTGCGCGTCCGGGACGGCGGAGTGGTCAGCAAGCCAGGCCAACGCCAGCCGCACCGCCGCATCGGCCTCCTCCGCCGACAACTCACGCTCCAACAACGACCGCAGCACAAACTGTGTGTCCGTGAGCACGGCATGATCTGCGAGCCAGGCGAGCGCATGCCGGACCGCCGCACCGGCGTGCTCCGCCGACAACTCACGCCCCAACAGCGGCCGCAGTATGAACCGGGCCTCGATGGACGAGCCGTGGCTCGACAGCCAAGCCAGCGCATGTCGGGTCACGGTGAAGGCCTGCTCCCCAGGTAGTTCACCATAGAGGAGCGGCTGCAGTACGAACTGCGCCACCGTGGTGGTGCGGTGGTAGATGAGCCAGATCAGCGCATACTGTTTCACGGTGGTGCTCAAGCCCTGCGGCAGCGGATGCTGCAACAGCGAGCGCAGCACGTAGCTGGCCTCTACCCGGCGATGATGGATTGCGAGCCAGTCCATCGAACTCTGGACCAGACGGTCGTCCCGCGTCGCTTCCTTCAGGCCCTTGTAAAGCAGATGACGGGCAGGCATCGAACGTCCGTGTGCCGACAGCCAGGGCGCCACGACGGTGTCCCACTGCTCGACCGCGACGGACGACCACGAGGGGTTCTCCATGACAGCGCCAAGTGCGTACGCGCCCTCGTCCTGTTGCTCGGCGAGCAGGCCGCCCACCTCCTGCGCGTGCTCCGCCAGCCAGCACCGGCAGTACTCCTGCAGGGGACCGGTCCGCTCCTCCAGCACGAGGTCGCGCATCAGTCGGCCCAGGTTCATGGCGTACCTGCCGATCGTCCGACCCCTGGTCAGGCATCCGGACAGTATCCGCCCGGCGGCCAGGGAGCGCACCTTTCCGCTGCCCGGCCGATGGAGGGTGCGATCGATCAACTGGTCGGTGACGATGTCGTGCACTGCCACGTAACCGCCCGAACTGGCTACGACCCAGCCCATGGCGAGCAGAATGCCGAACAGATGGTCGGCCAACTCCGTGTCCCCACCCGAGACACGTCCCCCGCACGCTACGAGGCTCGTTCGCTCCTGCGGGCTGGCGGCCAGCATGGCGGCGCACGCCTGCAGCTTGACGCTCGGCTCCGGGTCATTGATGAGGCTCCCCGCCGGCGGCAACAGGTCGTCCTCACGCAGGCGCTTGTTCAGCCAGTCGGCAAGCTCACCTGAACGGATACTGGGAAGGGCACGGCTCAGGGTGCCAGCTTTGGCACGCGCCTCTGCCTCCAGCGCGACGAGCATCGCGATGATCGCGCGGGTACCGCACAGCTCGAGCAGACGCTGCTCGCCGACGAGGTGGAGTGCGGTCGGCGCCAGCGAGGTCACCACCTGGCGGCGGATCCGGCTCGCCTGCTCGTCGTCGGGCGCGAGTCGGACAGTGTCCAACAACGGTCTGAGCGGGACTTCCGTCTGCAGCTCCCAACCAGGCCGGGCGGAGGCCAGCAGGGCCACCCGCACTCCGTTGCGCCTGGCCTCCGGCAACACCTGTTGGCGCAGCCCGGACAGGTCGAGGCCCCGACACTCGTTGAGGTAGTCGAGGATCAACAGGGTTTGCTCCGTGCCGAAGGAGCGCAGTGCCTCCGCCACGTCCGCGTTGGTCACCAGCGGCTCACCGCCCTTGACGTGCAGGACGGTCCAGTTGTCGCGGATCGCCCGGGCGCCGACCTCGAAACAGGTCCGGGTCTTCCCCGCGCCGGCGGGCCCGACCAGGAGCACGCCCGACCGGCCGGCCGACTCGGTCAGCCGCGCGAGCAGCTGGTCGGGATGGGCGGGTGCCTCCGCATCCGGCGGCACGAAGGGCAGGCACTCCTCCCGCAGGTTGCGCATGAGTCCGTCCAGGCCGGCCACCTCGTCGCCGTGCGGGACGATCCCTGGCGGCAACCGGAGATCATCGACCTGACCCTTCGCGCCGAGCCGCACGATGCGTTCCGGGTCAGCCCCCACCCAGCTCAGGAACAACCCGTCCTTGACGAGGGAACTGACCCGCACCGCCTCGAGACGTCCCGCTTCGAACTTCCCCGGTTCGGCGATCACCACGCCGAGCACGTACCGCCCGTCGCTGCTGAGCAGCGCGGCACCCGACTGGCCGGCCCACCCCGAACGCGGCCCGGAGGGCGTCGACAGCACGCTCCGCGGCGGGGTGAGCCGGCTGTTGAGCGCGTAGCGCCCCCGCTCGATTCCGGTCCCGGGCGCCACCAGCCAGGCGTGCTCCTCGACGGCGCTTTCTCCCGTAGCGTCCACGTTGGACAGGGGGTAGCCGACCGTGAGACAGGTGACCGGGTCCGCGCCATGGAGTTCCGCGTACTCCGTGGCAAGCGTGCTCGCGGGCCAGTCGACCCGGATCTGCACGAGCGCGGCATCCAGCCCCAGGTGGTCCGCCCGCCACACGACCACGCCGTCGCGTTCGTCGGCCCCGAACGGTCGTACCCGGCACGATGCGCCCAACGGGCCGACGACATGGCCGGCGGTGAGCACGAGGGCCTTCCCTACCGCGTACCCGGACCCCCGGCGGGAACCCCGGATCTCGGCCAGGCGGGAGATGTGGGGAGCGACCGGGTGCATGCCAGCTCCTCCGGCCGGCTCAATAGTCGTCGCCGATGAGCGTTTCTGTCGAAACCGGTAGCGACATGTCCCTCGGCTTGAGGGTGAGAGTCATCCGATGGGTCGCCGAGTTGTTGTTCTTTCGCTCACCGCCGACCGACAGCACCCGCCACAGGCTCAGCTTGCCCGATGCGTCGCGCGAGGCATCCACCACCAGTTCCAGTTCCAGCTCGATCGAATCGACCGTGAACCGAATCTGGGAGTCGACGCCGTCAGCCAACGCTTCCTGCAACTCTGATCGCAGCAGTTCGATCGCCGTTGAGAGCGAAACGCCGTACTCATCCATGAGGACGGTGCCATCGTCCACGAAGCGCCTCCGGTGTCGGTAGCCAGTGCGTACGGAAGGGTAGCGTCCGGGCGCTACGCCGGGCCCCCGTCGACAGGGCGACGAACCGCCGAGAACAGCGCACAGGCGGCTTCGTCGGAGTGTCGGGGAGGCCGTGGCCCTCAAAGCTACGGCCGCGCCAGAGCTGACGCAACGTGCCTGGTTCCCCACGGTCGGGCACGATCGGCGTTGACCGGCGCGGGTGGTCGCTCCGGCGGACGGGTTTGGCCCCCCCGGGCCCGGGGAAGACGCGGCGGACGGGTTCGGCGCGAGGAGGAACAGGATGACCGCAGGCAGCAGGTCGACCGGGGCCCGGAAGGCCACCGGGGCGAGGAAGGCCCCGACGAACCGGACTGCGGCGGCGAAGAAGGTCGCGGCGGCCACGAAGCGGGCGACCGGTGCGAGCCTGGCCAAGGCCTCCGGTGAGAAGCCGACGGCGACCACCGCCCGCGTCGCCCGGAAGAAGGACACCGCCGGCACCACCGCGACGCCCACCCGCAGGCCGACGGCGAAGGCGGCCGCCGCCAAGAACGCCCCGCCGAAGCCCCCGACGGCCACGCGGGCCGGCGTGCGGAAGGCGACCGCGAAGAAGGCCGCCCCCGCCCGGGCCCGCACCACGTCGGCGGCCCCGGCCCCGGCGAGGAAGGCGACGACCATGGAGTCGTTCGGCAACCGGCGCACGGCCCGCAAGGCCTGACGACCCGGTGGCACGGACGTGCCGGGTACGCGGGCCGCGCCCACGTACCCGGCGTCCGGTGGTGGTGCTAGTCACTAGAGGCTCCGGACCCGAACGTTACGGAACTCCATCAGGTCGTTGGTGCCGTGGTTCTGCAACCCGATGAACCCGCTGAGGAACTGGCGCAGGTCCGTGGGCGGGTCGCCCGCGCGGGACGACGACTTGCCCGGGGTGTTGTCGAACTCGTTGATCACCACACCGTTGCGGATGATCGTGTAGTGCTGCCCGACGGCGCGGATCTCGTAGTCGTTCCACCGGCCCTTCGGGGTCACCCCGGCCTGGTCCAGTGAGTTCGGGTCGAAGTTGTAGACCGAGCCGGTCTTCTGCGGCTCGCCCGTGGGGCCGTCGTAGAGCTGGATCTCGTGGCCGCAGTAGATCGCCACCCACGCCTGCGAGCTGCGCGCCGACCCGACCGTCCCGCAGCTGCCGGCCGGCCGGTCGTCCAGCGGCGTACGCGGGTCGGGGAACCGGATGAACGCGCCGCTGTTGGCGTAGGTGCCCTCCGGCGAGACGTCGCGGAACTGCAGCCGCAGGGAGAAGTCCGCGAACTCGTCCTTGGCGTACCAGAGCATGCCCAGCCCGCCCGAGGTGCGCATCGACCCGTCGGACCGCAGCGCGAACGAGCCGCCCGGCGCCTGCCGCCAGTCGGCGAGCGAACCGGCCGTCCCGTCGAAGATGGCCCGGTAGCCGGCGACCTTGCCGATCTCCGACTGGGCCGCCGCC
This sequence comes from Micromonospora sp. B11E3, assembly GCF_039871625.1. Taxonomy (NCBI): domain Bacteria; kingdom Bacillati; phylum Actinomycetota; class Actinomycetes; order Micromonosporales; family Micromonosporaceae; genus Micromonospora; species Micromonospora sp. B11E3. The sequence continues at coordinate 47,226 of NZ_JBDPMC010000046.1, forward strand.
TTCTGCAGCGTCTGCGCCTCGCCCCTGTCGACCACGCCGTCAGCCCGCAGTTCGGTCACCACCTGCGCGACGTGGCTGACGAACTGGCCGTGGTTGGACCACGAGCGCTCGTCGTCGATCAGGTCGTTGATCGTGCAGTTTCCGCCGGCGACGTGGTTGGCCACGCCCGTGTCGGTGTCGAGCAGCCGCACCGTCTGCCGGCTGTCCGGCGCGGCGCACCCGACGACGACCTGCACCTTGCCCGTGGCGACCTCGCCGTCGGCGTAGGTGACCTTCACCGTCGCCTGGTAGGTGCCGTAGTCGGCGTACGTGTGGGTGGGGTTGGCCTCCCGCGACGGCGCGCTGCCGTCGCCGAAGTTCCACTCCCACGCCACGCCGCCGGCCTTCGCGCTGGAGAACGCGATGCTCTTCGGGCTGCTCTGCGCCACCGCGCGGGCGGCGGCGTCGTTCGGGTTCGGCGTCGCGGGCCCGCCGATGTACGCGACCCGGATCAGCTTCTGGTTGGCGTGCAGGCTGAAGAAGCCGCCGGCGTAGTCGAGCAGGTACAGCGCCCCGTCCGGGCCGAACTTGGCGTCCATCCACGACTGGAGCTGGGTGGCGCCGCTGCCGGAGCGGATGATGCTGCGCAGGTCCTCGGCGAAGGCCGGGGGACCGCTGTCGGCGACCCTGCTCTTGTCGACGGTCACGGCGACGCGGTTGTTGGCGTTGGACTGGTCACCGATGAACCACTTGTCGTCCCAGTACTCCGGCCACGCCACGCCGCTGTCGACGTCGACGTTCTCCCGCTGGTACGTCGGGCCGTCCATGATGGCCTGGCCGCCACCCTTGAGGTACGGCTGGGTGAACGTCTCGCCCCCGAGCTGGTACGTCGGCAGGTTGCTGCCGTCGGCGCGCTTCGGGAAGACCGGACCGCCGCCCTGGGGCGAGTACCAGATCATGTTGTCCCGCGCGGGCGGGATGTCCACCAGGCCGGTGTTGCGCGGCGAGGTGTTCTTCAGGTTGTCGCAGTCGTACCAGCCGGCGAGCACGGTGGCGTCGGTGTTGCTGCGGTCCCGGTAGGGCTGCCGGTTGCCCATGCAGTACGGCCAGCCCTGGTTGCCGGCAGAGGTGATGATCGTCGCCGTCTCGTACTTCGCCGGGCCGAGGTCCGGGCTGGGGGCGCCGGCGTCCGGGCCGACCCACGCGGCGGTGAGCCAGTCGTTGACCGGGTCCCAGGCGATGCGGGCGATGTTGCGTACGCCCATCACGTAGATCTCCGGGCGGGTCTTGCCCCCGCCCTCCTCACGCCCGGTGAACAGGTTGCCCTGCGGGATCGTGTACGTGCCGTCGGGCTCCGGGTGGATGCGCAGGATCTTGCCGTTGAGGTCGTTGGTGTTGCCGGAGGTGCGCCGGGCGTCCTGGAACGAGACGCCCTTGTAGTCCTGCGTCCAGTTGTTGCCGGCGTACCCGTTCGAGCCGCCGGAGGAGTTGCTGTCCCCGCTGCCGATGTACAGGTTGCCGGACTCGTCGAAGGTCATGCCGCCGCCGGCGTGGCAGCAGCTGTGGATCTGGGTGTCCCAGTGCAGCAGGTCCTTGCGGGTGCCCTGGTCGATCGTCTGCCGCGCGGCGTCGTAGGTGAACCGGGAGACGGTCCGCCGGCCGATGCGCCGGTCCCGGTCGATCGACTCGTGCGGCATCCAGTAGACGTAGACCCAGCCGTTCTGCGCGAACTTCGGGTCGAGGGTGATGCCGACCAGGCCCTCCTCGTTCTTGACCAGCTCGCTGCCGCTGCCCCGGTTGCCCATCACGGCGAGGGTGGTGAGCAGCTTGACCTGCTTGGTCTTCGGGTCCCACTGGTGGATCGTGCCGCAGCCGAGGCCGACCTTCGGGTCGTCCCAGCTGACGACCGGCCCGGACGGGCACGCCGCCTTGCCGATGTAGAAGACCTTGCCGTCGGGGGCGATGGTCAGGCCGTGCGGCTCGCCGATCTGGTCGAGCTGGCCGGGCTGGTTGGCGGCGGTCAGCCGCTCGATGCGGTAGTTTGCGGCGATGGTGGCCTGGCAGTCGCCGCGCACCATGCCGGTGGCCCACCTGATGGCGCCGAGCAGGTGGCTCTGGAACCGGGTGTCGCTGGTCCAACTGGCCTCGGTGCGGCCCATGCCGGTGTAGAACGACCGGCCGCCGTCGTAGTCCTGGCACCAGGAGACCGGGTGGAACGCCCCGTTGCCGCTCAGGCCCGCGTTGTACGTCCGCTCCTCGACCTGGGCCACCGTGTGCACCCGGCCGACGGGGCTCGGGTCCCAGTTGATCCACTGGTCGGAGCGGGTCCAGGTCAGCGGCATCCCCGCGTTGGCCGGGTGCTGCCGGTCGGTGAGGTCGACCGTGGCCTGCTGCACGGTGTTCTCCGGCGGCGGGCCCGCGTCGGGGCCGATCAGCCACAGCTCGGCGAGCTGGACCAGCGGCTCCCCGCTGTTGGCGGTGACGTTCAGCCGGTAGTGCTGGAACGCCCTGGGGTTGTCGATGGTGAACTGCCGGGTCTGGAACCGCTGGGGGAAGGTCTCCCCGGAGCGGGTGTCCAGGTCGGTCCAGGTGCTGCCGTCCTCGGAGCCCTGCAGGGTCCAGTTCTTCGGGTCCCGGCCCGGAGAGTCGTTGGCCGAGGTCAGCGCGTACTGGCGCACCGCGACCGGCTTGGCCAGCCGCGCCGACAGCCAGCCGGTCGGGGCGAACGTCAGCCACTTGGTGCTCGTCGACCCGTCGATCGCCTTCGCGGCGGTCTCGTTCGGCGGGTTCTCGCCGCTCGCCGCGGCCGAGACGGGCTTCTCGGCGTTCGGCAGGCCGGCCGCCGGGCGGGTGCCGATCAGGCCGGTGAACCAGGCGGAACTGGGCTGGGCGCGGGCGGCGTCGTGGACGCCGACGAACCCGCCGCCACCCTTGACGTACGCCTGGAACGCGGCCTCCTGGGCGTCGTCCAGCGTCACCCCGTTGGCGGAGAGGAACACCACGCCCCGGTAGCGGGCGAGGTTGCCGAACGTGAACACGCCCGGGTCGGCGGACGCGTCGACGGCGAATCCGTTGCTGGCGCCCAAGTCCCTGATCTTGGCGACCGCCCGGGCGACGGGGTCGTCCTGCTGGTCGACGGGGCCGTGGAAGACCAGGACCCGCACGTCGGCTGCCGCCTCGGCGGACGGGGCGCGCTCCTGCGTCGGGCTTGCGGCCTGGGCGGGCATGGCCAGCAGGCCGAGCGCCAGCACGGCGCTCGACGCGAGGGCGCCGGCGCGTCTCGGCAGCCCGGCGCGGCCCCGGCGGGCCAACCGGATGGGAGGTGGTTGAGCCATCTCGACTCCTTCACAGGTGGGTGTGGTGGAGGTGCGTGGTTCGGCCGGCCGCCCGGGGGCGGCGTGGTGGGATCGGCCGTGGGCGGGGTCGCGACGCGGCCCCGCCCGGGGGCCCGCTCAGCTGCGCCGTCGCGCCGTCGCGCCGTCGGTACCGGCGGCACCGGCCGTGCCGGCCGTGCCGGCGGCCGTCGGATGGGAGTGGTCGTGGCCCGGGGGCATCGCCCCGGACTCGTCGAGGACGTGCAGCATCGTCGACATGCCGCCGTCGGAGTGGAACTGCATGTGGCAGTGCAGCATCCAGTGCCCCGGCCCGACCGAGTCGCCGGCCGTCACCTGGAAGCCGAACGAGTCGCCGGGCCCGAGCGGCTTGTTGTCGATGATCTTGGTGTCGTCGACGAAGGGCTGGCCGTTGCTCTTGCCCAGCAGCCCGGTGCGGGTGTCCGCCCAGGAGTGGCCGTGCAGGTGGAAGGTGTGCATGTCGTTGCCGATGCCGACGACGACGAACTCCACCTGCTCCCCCTTGCGGGCGACCAGGCAGGTCGGCCCGGGCTGCGGGTTCTGCTGGTCGCACGTGTCGGTGGCCGCGCCACGGCGCAGGTTGATGCTCTGCCGGTCGCCGAACACCACCGTGTACGTGCGGTCCGGCTTCGGGTCACCGGGCCGCCGCACCACGAGCCCGCCGAACAGGCCCGCGCCCAGGCCCTGCGTGCCGTGCGGGCCGCCGACGACGTGGTCGTGGTACCACCAGTAGCCGGCGGTGCCCAACGCCCCGGTCCTGTTGTTGCGCGGCTGCGCGTACCAGGTGTATGTGCGCGACTGGCCCGGCGGGACGAACGACCCGCTCTGCACGGTGCCGTCGGAGAGCTGGGTGTACTTGACCCCGTGCACGTGCAGCGAGACGCCCAGCGGGTGCGCCGGGTCGGTCCGCAGCTGTTCGAGGGTCGCGGCGGGCACCATGTTGGTCAGCGTGATGGCGAGGCACTCCCCCTCGGTCATCTCGATGGTGGGCCCCGGGTAGGAGGCGTTCTGCGGGGTGGTGCCGTAGCCGAGGCGGATCTGCGTGCCGTCCTTCGGCAGCTCCACCGCGTACAGCTGCGTGCTGCGGTCCGGCTTGGCGCAGCCGTCCGGCCGTTCCGCCGAGAACACGCCCGTGCGCGCGGCGGCCAGCCCACCGGCCCCGACGAGGGTCAGCGCGACGGTGGCGGCCACCACCAGCAGCCGGCGCGCGCCCGACCGGCGGCGCTCGGGCCCGGCCGTGGGGGTCGGCTCGGCCGGCGCGTCGTCCTCGCGCAGCCGCCAGGCGCTCACCGGTTGCCCCGCAGGTCGACCATGCGCCGGTAGCTGCGCTCGGCGGCACCCAGCGAGCCGGGCGGGTTGGGCCGGGCGTTCGGCCCGCTGTCCTGCTCCCACAGGTAGGTGAACCGGCCGCCGCCGTCGAGCTCGGTGAAGAACTCGGCGAACGGGATCACCCCGGCGCCGAACTCGACGTCGGCGTACGAGTTGCCCTGCTGGGGGTTCTCGAACGGGACGCCGTCCTTGACGTGGAACAGCGGGTAGCGGTGCGGCTGGGCGTTGACGTAGTCGACCGGGCGGAAGCCGGGGTACTTGCGGGCCCCGCCGTACGCCCACAGGATGTCCATCTCCAGGAACACGTACCGGGGGTCGGTGAGCTCCAGGAACAGGTCGTACAGCCGCACGTCCGGCCGGTCGACCGCGAAGCTGAACTCGATCGTGTGGTTGTGCTGGTAGAGCTTGATCCCGCGGGCCGCGGCGGCGGCGCCCCAGGCGTTGAACTCCGCGGCGGCGGCCTGGTACCCGGCGATGGTGCGGTCGCCGGTCGGGGCCTGCGCGGTGCCGAGGGCCGGCATGCCGAGGGTCTCGGCGACGTCCAGCTCCCACTCCAGGTTGTTGCGGAAGTCGCCCAGCCCGCGGTGGCTGCCCGCCGCCTTCAGCCCGTTGTCGTCGAGCAGCCGCCGGATCTCGGCCGGGGTGATCGGGCCGACGGCGCCCTGGGTGTAGCCGGCGAACTCCACCTCCCGGTAGCCGATGCGGGACAGCTCCTCGAAGACCCGCGCGAAGCCGAGCTGCGCGATCTTGTCGCGCACGCTGTAGAGCTGGATGCCCATGTGCCCGCGCGGGATGAGCCGACCGTTGGAGTCGCCCGCCGCCGCGGCCGGCAGCGCGCCGGTGAGGCTCGCGGCGCCGACCGCGACGGTGGACCCGGCGAGCGCGCGTAACAGCGCCCGGCGGTCGATCCTGTTCTTCGCCATGGTGGTGGTTCCTTTCCAGGGGGGTTTCAGCAGCAGCTGCTGGAGGAGGCGGACGGGGTCCCGTTCGGGCAGCACGGGGACAGCGGCGCGATGCGGACGTCGCGGAAGCTGACGACGTCGCCCGTGCCGTGGTTCTGCAGGCCGACGTAGCCGCGGGCGGCCTGCCGGCCGGCGCCGCCCGGGTCGTCCGCCCGGGGCGGCGTGAACACCGCGTCCGGCCGGTTGACGTACTCGTTGATCAGCTCGCCGTTGCGGAAGACCGAGTAGTGCTGCCCCACCACCCGGATCTCGTAGTCGTTCCAGGTGCCCTTCGGCGCGACGTGCGCGCCGGCCAGGTCGACCCGGTCGAAGCCGTACACGGATCCGCTCTTGTACTGGTCGCCGTCGGTCCGGTCGTAGATCTGCAGCTCGTGGCCGTACTTGATGGCCACCCACTCGGGGCGGGGCTCGGCGGGGTGCCCGTGCACGTCGGGGAAGCGGACGAAGACGCCGCTGTTGGCCCGGCCGTCGCCGGGCGCGTCGTCGCGCCACTGGAGCTTGAGCGAGAAGTCGCCGTACTCCTTGACGGGGAACCACAGCATGCCGAGGCCGGGGACGGCGCGGCTGGTGACGGACCCGTCGGCGTTGCGGGTGAAGCCGCCCGCCCCGACGTGCTCCCAGCGCTGGAACGACGCCGCCGAGGAGTCCAGCAGCGGCTGGTACCCGTTCTTCTCGTCGGGCTTGCCGACGCCCGAACGGCCGGCCGCGCTGGCCAGGCGCCCGTGCTCGGCGTGGCTGATCACGCCCAGGTGGTGCAGGTGCTCCGCCACCTCGTTGACGTGCTTGACGAACTGGCCGTGGTTGGGCCACGGCTTCTCGTCCTCGATGGCGTTGTTGATCGTGCAGCCATCCGCGACGACCCGGTTGGGCACGCCGCTGTCCACCGTGCCGAGCCACACCGTCGGCCGGGTGTCCGGCACCGGGCAGGCCGGCGCCGGCCCGCTGGCCACGACGGTGAAGGTGACCGACGCGGTGCCCGAGGTGTTGCCGGCGCGGTCGGTGGCCCGGTAGCTGAGCGTGTGCTGGCCGGGCCGGTCGACGGTGACCGGCATGGTGTAGCGGGCGTACGCGGCGCCGTCGAGGGCGTACTCGATCCGGTCCACGCCCGAGCCGGCGTCGGCGGCGGAGAGGATGACGGTGGCGCTGCCGACGTACGCGCCGTCGTCGTCGAGCTGGCCGGTCACGGCGGCCGTGGCGGTGGGCGGGGTGGTGTCGGGCGTCGGTGGCTCGACGACGGTGAACGACACGCTCTGCGGCGTCGAGGTGTTGCCCGCCCTGTCCGTGGCCCGGTAGTTCACTGTGTGCTGCCCCGGCTGGTTGACGGTGACCGGCGCCGAGTAGGCGGCGTACGGCTGCCCGTCCAGGGAGAACTCGATCCGGTCCACGCCCGAGCCCGCGTCGGTCGCCGACAGCGTCACCGTCGCCGACCCGACGTACGCCCCGGCGTCGTCCCGCTGCCCGGTCACGCTGGCCGAGGCGGTGGGCGGGGTGGTGTCCGCCGGCGGCGCCT
>NZ_JBDPMC010000047.1:0-53908 GCF_039871625.1 Micromonospora sp. B11E3
ACCACCACGACCACACGGCCATTGCCTCGACAGCACGGTTCCACACGCCCACCGACATCGTCAGCTTCATCGCCAACGCAGAAGCCGCCAAGATCAAACCGGCGAGTTAATTATCTGCGAGCCCTAAGGCCAACCACGACCACGCAGAGCCAACGGCCGTACGCGAACGTACGCCTCGCCCGTCCGTTGACGACCCCGAGGACGAAGCCGACGACGGTGGTCACCAACACCGCGGCGTAGAAGGCAAGCCCGATGCCGGCCGTCCACATGGTGACCTGGTAACACGGGCCGGGCACGCCGTTGACCCTGCCAGTTGACGCCAGTCCGTGCTCGGCAACGCACGCCTCGTACTGTTCGCCAAGGCGGAAGAGAAGCACCGCGAACACGGGCACGAGGGGCATGCCGACGGCGGTGACCACCCAGTGCCGTCCGCCCTGCGGACGCCCGCCGCCTCGTTTCGGCGCGTCAGAGCCGCGTACGGTAGACACTCAGGGACTCTTTCGCTGCCGTTAGCAGCCCCGCCGAGTCGTGGACGAGGCCACGAGCTTTGGACAGGTTGGCCTCGGTGTTGCGGACGATCTCGGGCCGGCTGCCGGCGAGTACGCCGAGCAGGGCGTTATGGGTCGCCCACATTCTGCGGTGGATTTCGGCGAGCCGCTTCGTGGTCTTGTCGACCTGCTCGATGACATCTTCGAGCCCGCCGATGACCTGCCCCGCGATGCTCGACGCGTTACTCCGGCGGCCTGACATCGTCCGGGGTCCGCGAAGCGCGCTGTGACTCGCAGCCCCCGATACACGGTGTCTTGTGCTGGAAGGCACACGCGGCGTTGCGCTGCCACTGCGGGCAGCGGCTGCGCGTCGCTGGTCACGGCGTTCGCGGAGATGATCGAACCCGGCAACTACCAGGGCTTTGCCCTGCGAGCCGACCATGCCGCCGATGACTGCACCGCCAGTGGAGGCGACCGTCGGTGACACGGGTAGGCCGTAGCGGGCACTGGCGAGACCGACAAGCATGCCGACTGCGGCGCCACCCCATTCGACCAGCTTGCCCAGCGCCTCCTTGACGCTCTCGTACTTCAGCCGCCGGGCAAACGGCCTCTCCCTCTTCTGGGTGGCCCTTTGCCTTCGTCCGTATCTCATTGACCGAGGACAGGGTCCAGGAACGCGCAGCCGGTTGAAATCATGACGGGCAGGTTGAGAGCGGTGTCGCGCGCAACCTCGGCGGGAGTCAGGTTGAGAAGCTCCTCACCTGCTTGCGCCTCTTCGGACTCATCCGCGTAGTAGGCGCAAGCTTCCCAGAGGTTCGGGTGAAGAAACGCATAGGACCATTGCGCGTAGACCTGGACGGGAACGGCGATCTTGGGTTGGCCGGAGTGACCCATCCGGTGCAGGTGAGGTTCCTCCGCCGTGGAGCCGAGTCCTTCTCCGAGGGGAAGCAGCTTGTGACGGCGGAAGACGGGTTCGAGGTCGCCATCGGTGTCGAACTCGACCAGCAGCCCGCGCTGGAGCAAGCTGTCGACCAGTTCGCGGGCCTGCGGCTCCGGGCTGGGTGCCGTCTCCAGCAGCCGGATCAGCGATTCACGATCGACCTCAAGTTTTGCGTGCCGAGCGGCGTCCATGAAAGCCGCCGCCCAGACCGCCGCCTCCGTCTCGGTCAACTCCACGAGGTCGTCGCCGAGGTGAATCTCGTAGCACTCCGGCGTCGGGTCCGGCGGGCGGACGTAGCGGTAGCGCGGACCCATCGACAGCCCGGCCGGCACGATGACGCGTGGCATGCGGTGTCTCCTCGGGTCAGAAGCTGGCAGCGTAGTGCCGGGTCGCTTCGATGGAGCCGGCGGCGAGTTGTGACGCCTCGTTGATCTTCGCCTTGGCCTGCTCCAGCCGGGCGATTGCCTCAACTACCCGGGGATGGGCGGTGCCGCTGGTGACGGCGCGCAGTTGAGCCAGGCTCTGATCAATGGAGTCGTGTACCGCCCTGAGCTGCGCCACCTGCTCCTGCGTGGATCGGCCGAACTGGTTGATCCCGGCCTTGATCTCCTGGATCGATGCCACCGCGTTCCTCCGATCGGCAACGGTCGTTTCCGCTGCGACCGTACCGGATCATGCACGCTACGTCAGCCCGGGGTCGCTTATCGGTCAGACCGGCTGGGGTGGGAAGCGGTAACGAGGTCGAGGTGCTGTCCGGGTGACCTGGCCAGCACCTCAACCGGTGCCCGTCAGCGAATGAACGAGTCGTGCCTTACGCCAGCGACGAAGCGCGCCCAAGCCTGTGGATCGAAGGTGAGGACCGGGCCGTTCGGGTCCTTGCTGTCTCGCAGTCCCACCATGTCTGTCAGGCCGTCGGCGACCTCGACGCAGTCGCCGGAGCCATTGCTGCGGGTGCTTTTCCGCCAGGTCACGCGGGTCATGCCGACCTCTTCCACCCGCGCCGTCCTCTCATAGCTCGTCGATCGCCCCATGGATCAGGTCGCGTGACTTTCGAGCGCTGGCAGCCGTGGCGACCACGTGCTCGAAGACTCGGCTGTATTCCCTGACCTGTTGGCCTTCGAGATAGAGGCTACCCGCGCGGGTTTCGACGTAGACAACCCCGGGGTCGGCGGGCTCCGGGAAGGCCAGCAAGCTGAAGGCGCTGCCCATCGACCCGTACTCGCCAGCGGCGAAGGTCAGGATCTGGATGGTGTTGCCGGGCCTATCGGCCTCCTCGACCAGTCGCCGCAACTGCGCCTTGAAGTGGTCGGCGCCGCCGATCGGCCGCCGTAGGGCTGCCTCGTCCAGCACCACCCAGAGCTTCGGCGGGGTATCGCTGTTCTGCCGGCGCATCCGCAGCTCAACTCGGCGCTCCACCTCCTCTGTGGGAGCGTCCGGGTGCTCTGCGCGGATCACGGCACGCGCGTAGTCGGCGGTCTGAAGCAGCCCCGGGATCAGTTGCGGCTGGAAGGCCCTGATCTCCGACGCCTCGGCCTCCAGTCCGACGTAGACCTCGAACCACGCCGGCAGCACGTCGTCGTACGCCTGCCACCAGCCGCGCTTGCGGGCGTCCCGAGCCACCTGGACGAGCGCGTCGACCTCGTCTCCTTCCACGCCGTACAGCTCAAGCAAGCCGCGGGCAACCGGTGGCATCACGGAGACCTGCGCGTTCTCGATCCGGCTCAGCGCGGATTTCGAAATGCCGATCTCCTTGGCCGCCTGGTCGGCGGTCATGCCGGTCTGCTCCCGCAGGCGGCGTAGGGCTGCGGCGAGGCGTCGCCGACGGACGGTCGGGCTTCCAGTCATGTCGAGCATTGTGGACCGCCAGGGCGGAGTGCGCAACGACCCCGGACTGAATCGGGAGTTGCGTAAAGGAACTGTGTCGGTGCACGATGAGTGAGGCTGCGAGTCGGTTGAGTGATCGAGTTCGCGTGGCTCGACAGCCCCTGAGCTGCCCTGCTGTCGTACTGCTGGTTGGAGGCTGCGGTGGTAGGTGCTGGTGGGTCCGTCGATGCGCGGAGGGTCGACGGCCCCACCGTCCAGGTGGCATCCACGTTCGAGAGGTAGGTACCCATGCGTGTTCTCTTCCGGCGGCTCGGGCGCCGCGAGCGGCCGGTGCCGGCCGCCACCTGCTACCGGTCCGCTTCCTACCAACCGCTGCGCCCCTGGCAGGTGCGCGAACGGCGGTTCAGCCGCAGCCCGTTCGGCCGGCGGGGCGTGGACCCGGACGAGGTGGCGCTGTTCCTCGACCGGGTGGCCGGCGACCTCGCGACGGTCTACGACGCGCTGTCCCGCAGTCGCCAGGAGACCGACCGCATCCGGGACGCGCTGCGCCGCTGGCAGTCCGAGCAGGCCCGGGCCCGCTCGGCGGGGCAGTGGCGCAACGAGCGGGGGAGCGGGCGGTGACCCGACGCTGGGTGGTGCACCTGCCGGTGGTCGCGACGGACCTGCCCGCGGCGCAGCGGATCGCCCGGGTGGTGGCCCGGTGGACGCTGATCCTGCCCCAGACCGACCCCGGGGAGATCACCGTGTCGGCCGAGGACGCGCAGGGCGTACGGCATCGGGTCTTCTGCGACCTGTTGCTGCCCGGCGGCCGGCGGTGCGTGCTCCGGGCCGACCACGACGGCCCCTGCGCCCGCCGGCTGGTATCCCGGTGAACCGGGTGCCGACGGTCGCCTGCCCGGACTGCTCGGGGCTGACGTTCCAGGTCCAGCGGTGCCGGTGCACCGACGGCGGCGACCGGCTGCTGGTCGAGGGGGACGCCTACGCCGACGAACCGTACCGCGAGTGCCGGCTGTGTCGGGGTGACGGCAGTGTCGCCGTACCGTGCCCGAGGTGCGAACGGACCGGCCGGCGGCGGGCGGAGGTGGTGGTGTCCGTGGTCAACCTGGACACCGGCGCGGTGGCCTCCGAGCGGTTCCGGCCCGGCCGGTTCACCCCGGTGCGCAGCCCGGACGGGCTGTGGGAGGTGCCGCTGCGGCGGGTCGCGGCCCGGCTGGCCGCGCGGGTCGGCGCGCGGGACGTGGGCGGGATCTCCCCGACCGGCCCGGCGCTGGACGCGCCGCTGCTCTGGCTGCCCCGGACGTGGCGGCCGGACCTGCCCGCCGACCAACGGTACGCGGCCGAGGCCGAGGCGCTGGCCCGCGCGGACCACACGCCCTGGGTGGTGCTGCTCGGCCGGGCCGCCGAGCCGCCCCCGCCGCCCGCGCCGGGGCGGCACCTCGGCTGGCTCTGCGGGGTGGCCGGGCTGCTCCACCTCGACCTGGTCGTGGAGGCCCGGCGGCGGCACGACCAGGTGTGCTGGGACGTCCGGTTCGAGCTGCCGGGCGGGGACGTGCCGGACGCGCCGCGCCGGCAGGGTTTTGACCTGCCGGCCGCCGTCGTGGACACCACGGTCGCCGCCGCGCTGGCCGGGCTCGCCGAGTCCGGGCTGACCGCGCCCGCGTACACGGTGCGGTCGTCGCTCGGCGTGCCCGCCGCGCCGGCCGACGTGGACGTGGCCGCGCTCGGCGGGCGGATCCTCACCGACCTGGCCGGCGGGCCCGGCGCGCAGGCGATCTGGCGGGACGGTCGCTGGTGGCACACCCTGCTGCGGCCCGGTGGGCGCGTCGAGGTGCTGCACGAGCACGACACCGGGCAGATCGTCCGGTGGACGACTACCGCGCTGCTGCGGGTGACCGAGCCGCCGGACCCGGCCTGGTGGGGCGCACCCATCACCCACCGGGACTGCCCCGACTGCCGGCCCGGCAGCCGGCTGCGCCGCTGTGCCTGCCGGGTCGGCGCCGCCGGCCCGGACCCGGACTGCCCGGACTGCGCGGGCGCCGGGATGGCCCCCGGGTGGGGCCCCTGCCCCGCCTGCGGGGGCAGCCGCCGCGTCTACTCGGCGGTGACCCTGACCGTCACCGACCTCACCCGGGTCACCCACCGCCTGTGGCAGCCGGTCGCCGGTGAGCCGGCGACCCGGATCGGCGCGCAACCGAACGGTGCGCCGGTCGTCCAGCTCCGCGAGCACTACCGGGCCGCGCGGCTGGCGGCCCCCTTCGGCGTACGCCCGGAGCACCTGATCCGGCTCGACCAGCCCGGCGGCCTCTGCCTCGGCCAGGACCTGCTGGAGGGCACCGTGACCCTCGACCGGCCCGACGACGACCTGGCGGCGCGCTACGTCGCGGCGGCCGCCCGCGGGGCGCCCGGCGCCCGGCTCGTCGTGCTGGCGCAGCCGCCGGACGTGCCGCCGGTGGCCGACCTGGTGCGGCTCGCGGCCGGGCTGGACCTGGCCGTCGCCGTCACCGCCTGCGATCATCGGCGCGACACCGCCGACCCGACCCGGCTGCACGGCGTCCGGTGGCAGCTCGACATCGTGCCCCGGGACGCGCCGCTCGGCCTCGCCCAACCCTGGTGGCCCAGCCCCGAGACCGCCGTCGCGGACTGCCTCGACCGGCTGGGCGGCGCGCTGCTGGAGGCTGTGCCCCGGAACCCGGACCGGCCGGTGCCGGCGCCCACGGCCACCGCACCGGGGGCGGTCGGCGACCCGGCGTCGCTGCTGCGCCGGCTCGCGCGACGGTACGCCGGGCAGGTCGTCGCCGTACGCGTCGACCGGGCCGGCTGCCAGTTCTGGCTGGCCGAGGAGGCCGGCGCGCGGGCACTCACCGGCGCGGTGACCCTGGTGGAGGCGGTGGCCGCCCTGCGGCTCGATTGACCATCTCGACACATCGGACGGTGACCCGGGTCTGACGCGCCGTGGCGATTGTGGATAGGGTCGGCCGGGTGGCCGTGATCCATGGGCTTGGGGAGTCGTTTGTGGAGTCGGTGGCGTCGGCGTTCGGGCGGGCAGTGGCGGCGCACCGGGAGGCCGTGTCGCATGTGGAGGCCGCCCGTGCCCGGTTGCGGGACGCGGCGGCCACCGTCGGCCCGTCGTCGCAGGCCGGAGCGGAGGCCCAGCGGCTGGCCGCCGGCATGCGGCAGCTCGCCGCCGCGTTGACCCCGGGTTGGCTGGGCTGCCGCTGGGAATCGGCCGCCGACCTGCCCACCGGGGTCGACGCGGCGGTCGGCCGTCCGCTGCCGGTCCGGCTGGGGGACGCGTCGGCCGGCGCCGGAGCCGGTTTCCCGGTGGTGGTGCCGTTCGTCGGCGCCGGGCACCTGGCGATCGACGCGGACGCCCGCGACCCGGCCGTGGCCCGGTGGCTTCGCGGTGTGCTGCTGCGGGCGCTGGCCGCGCTGCCCGATGGCGCGTTACGGGTGGCCGCGGTGGACGGCGCGACGCTGGGCGCGGTGTTCGGGCCGTTCCGGGCGATGGTGGACGCGGAGGCGTGGCCACGGCCGGCGACCGACCTGCCGGGTTTCCAGCAGGTGCTGGCCGAGGCGGAGGAGCGCATCGAGCGCGCCCAGGCCGGCGCGTCGGATCCGTCGGTGCTGCTGGTGTGCGTCGCGGCGCCGCCTGAGGGCGCCGGGCGGACGGAGTGGTCGAGGCTGGCGGCCATCGCGCACGCGGGGCCGGCGGCGGGCGTGTTCCTGCTGCTCGCCGGGTACCCGCCGCCGCAGCACCCGGGGCTGGAAGCGGCACCGCGGCTGGAGAACTGCACCCACCTGACCGCCGTGGGTGGTGGCGCGTTCGCGGTGTCGGACCCGCCGGGCCCGCACCGGTTCGGCGCCGACGGCTCGGGGTTGCCGGTGCCGGTGCGGTTGGCCGCCGGGCCGCCGGACGACCTGGTGGAGGCGGTCTGCCGCAGGCTCGCGAAGTCCGCGCGGGTGCAGGCGTCGACGGACTTCGCGGCGCTGATGCCAGCCGAGATCTGGCAGGAGTCGTCGGCGCAGGGCTTGCGGACGGTGGTGGGCCGGGAGGGCCGCGCCGACTGCGTGCTGGCGCTGGACGACGCGACGCCGCACTGGCTGGTCGGTGGGCGCACCGGGTCGGGCAAGACCGTGTTCCTGCTCGACGTGCTCTACGGGCTGGCGTCGCGGTACTCGCCGGACGAACTGGGCCTGTACCTGCTCGACTTCAAGGAGGGCGTGTCGTTCGCGGAGTTCACCCCGACCGCGGTGGACCCGTCGTGGATTCCGCACGCCCGCACGGTCGGCATCGAGTCCGACCGCGAGTACGGGTTGGCGGTGCTGCGGGCGCTGTCGCGGGAGATGACTCGGCGGGCGACCGAGCTGAAGCGGGCCGGGGTGACCAAACTGGCGGACCTGCGCGCGGGGCGGCCGGACGTGGCGATGCCGCGGCTGCTGGCGGTGATCGACGAGTTCCACGTGCTGTTCGAGGGCAACGACGCGGTGGCCCGGCAGGCGGTGGCCCTGCTGGAGGAGTTGGCCCGCAAGGGCCGCTCGTACGGCATCCACCTGATCCTGGCGTCGCAGACCATCTCCGGGGTGGAGGCGCTGTTCACCAAGACCGAGTCGATCTTCGGGCAGTTCCCGCTGCGTGTGGCGCTCGCCGGTGGCGGCGGGATCCTCGACGAGCTCAACGACGGCGCGGACGATCTGCCGATCGGCGCAGCGGTCGTCAACGCCGCCGCCGGCATCCCGGGCGCCAACCGGGTCATCCGGTTCCCGAACGCCGACGCCGGATCGGTGACGGCCCAGCGGCACCTGCTCTGGAACGCCCGGCCACCCGGCGACGCGCCCCCGGCGGTGTTCGCCGGGTACGCCGAGCAGCACCCCGACCAGGATCCCACCTTCGTGCGCCTGACACCGGACGTGCGGCGCCGGCGGGCCCTGGTCGGCCGGGCCGTCGACGTGGGCCTGCCCAGCGCGGGCTTCACCCTGGAGGCCACCCCCGGCAGCCACCTCGCCGTGCTCGGCACGTCGCCGGTCGGCGCCGACATCCTGTACGCGGCGACCGCCGGCCTGGCCCGCCAGCACGCACCCGACACCGCGCGGTTCCTGCTCGCGCCGCTGGTCGCGGCGGCCGACGACGCCGCCGACGCCACGGCCGCGGCGATCACCGCCGCCGGGCACTCCTGCGAGACGGTCACGGCCGCCCAGTTCCGGGCGCGACTGGCGGAGCTCGCGCAGTCGGGCAACGCGGGGAGCGAGCCGACCGGGGGTACGACGTACCTGGTGGTCTTCGGCGCCGACAGCGCCAGCAGCCTCCTGGCCGCCAGCGACCCCACCACCTACCGTTCCGGGCGCGACGACCTGCGCGACGTGCTCGCCAACGGGCCCACCCACGGCCTCCACCTGCTCGGCTGGTGGCGCACCCTGAGCCGCTTCGCCGACGACATCGGCTCCACTGGCGGCGAGATCGGCTGCCTGGTCGCCCTCAACCTGCCCGCGAACGACGTGGGCTCGCTGCTCGGCGACTACGCGGCCGACTGGCGGTACCGGCCCAACCGGGCGCTGCTGATCGACCGGCACGAGAACCGCCGCGCCCTCATCGTCCCGTACGTCCGTCCAGGCACCCTCGACCAAGGCGACGATCTCGCATGAGCGACCACCCCTTCACCCCGATGCCCCGAGACGGCGGCTGGGCCGCCTACACCGAACAGTCGCGCCGGCTGGCAGCCCTGCTGGGCGACGAACGCGCCCGCATGGAGCAGACTGCCGCCGCCAGCCGCAGCGGGCGGGCCGCCGTCGACCACCTCACCCATCGGCTCACCGCGCAGCGGCACCACCTCGTGGCGCTGGCGGCCACCCTCCGCCTGCCTGAGCCGCACGTCGGCGCGATCGCGCCCAGCCCCGTGGCCGACCCCGCGGATGCCCTGCGCCGCGCCGGCACCGCCGCCGACGCGGCCGACGCCGCCGCGGAAGCCGCCCACCGGCGTGCCGCCCAACCGCCGCTGCTGCCCAGCCTCACGCCGCTGGCCCGCAACGCCCTCGTCTACACCGCCGTTGCGGCGGTCGGCACCTGCGCGTCCCTGCTGATGTTCGCCGTCAGCCCCGACACCGAATTCGGTCGTATCCCGTGGCAGCTCGTGCCCTGGTCCCTCTGCGGCCTACCGGCACTGGCATTCTTCGCCGGCTACCTCACGATCAGCCTCGTCGGCCAGCCCCGCATCGGGGGCGGCGGCACTCGCTCGGCCCGGGTCGGCGGGGTGATCTGTTTCGTCGGCATGCCGATCCTGTGGTTCATCTTCATCGCCGCCACCGGAGGCTGACCACGGCACGGACGCGCTCGGCTGGGACGGGAGGTGGCCGGGCACTAGGATTCGCTGCGCGCATCGGTCACGCGGTGACGACGGGCCGGTCGCAGGCGGTGTTCCTGCACGGCTCGTTCGGCTCCGGCAAGTCGCACTTCATGCCGGTGCTGCGGGAGATCCTCCAGCACAACCCCGACGCCCGGCAGGTGCGCGGCCTGGCCGAGCCGGTGCTCGCCGCCGACCCCTGGCTGCGCGACCGGAAGCTGCTCACCCTCACCTTCCACATGCTCGACGCGCGCTCGGTCGAGCAGGCGATCCTGGAGGGCTACCTCAACCAGATCACCAGGCTGCACCCGGAGGCGCCCGTCCCCGCCGTACACCGGTCGGACGCGCTGCTGGACGACGCCGCGCGGCTGCGCGAGCGGATGGGCGACGACGACACAAGCCTCGCCACGCATCGTCGTCCGCCTTGCCGGCGACCGTGGTCGTCATCAGGTGGGCGATGGCGGCCTCCCAGACGGCGACGATGTCGCCCGGCTCGGCCACGCCTTCGCTCGAAAGCATTCGCAGGAACCGGTCGAAGCGCTCCGCCAGACTCTCCAACCACCGCCGCCACGGCCGTCATCCGTTGTCAGATCAGGCGGGCGGTGAAGCGGCCTTCCGGACCGCCTCCGCGTACGAGCGACAACCGAGAGCCCCGGATACGTCGGTAGCCGCCTGGATCACGAGTGTCCGCGTGCGCTCGGACATTTCGTCGACGACCGACGGGACGGGGCCAGCGACCGAGATCGCGGCTCTGAATTCGTGTTTCTGATCGAATATGGGCGCTCCGACGGCGGCGATCCCCGGCACGACGTCATCGACTGAGACGCAGTACCCGTTGCCCCGGATCTTCACGAGCTCGTCTCGCAGAGCGTCGGCGGCAGGGGTCGACGGCGTGAAGAGGTCGAGCGACGGCTGGCCGAGGAATTCCTGCTGGACCTGCGGGTCCGCGTAGGCGAGGAGGACGCGCGCGCCTGAGCCGCCGTGGAGCGGAACCGACCCCCCTCGAGGCAGGATCATTACCTGGATCTGTTGTCCGTCGAGTCGCTCGATGCACACGGCGCGCAGTCCCCGTCGTACCGTGAGAAAGATCGTCTGTCCGGTCTCGCGACTCAGGCGTTCCATCGCGGGCTTGGCGGCGGACTGCAGGTCCGCGAAGCGAGCCGCGACGATTGTGCCGAGCTCGAAGAGGCGTCCGCCGAGATGGAACGAGCTTCCATCCGGGGTCGGCTCGAGATAGCCGTATTGCACGAGGTTGCGGATCAGGCGGTAGACCGTTCCGCGTGGTTCGTCGATCGCCGTGGAAATCTCCGCCGGCGTGGCCTGCCCCGCGTGGGCGAGATGGTCCAGGACCGCCACCGCCTTGTCGAGCACCTTGATGGAAGTCATTGACATTTATCTCCATGGCCCGGAGTACTGTTGACGCGATGTAGGCAGTGTGCCCACATCGTAACACGCGCCTCCGGTTCGGTGAAGGTGGCTGGCCTGGGCCTCGGCGGAGCCGGGGGTGCGTGCCCGGGGTTCCTGGCGGCTACCGCCCTGGTCAGACCTTTGATCGAGTTGTTGACACCCGTCCGGCGCGGCCTTAGGGTCGCTGTCGTCACGATGTAGACAGGGTGCCCACATCATGAAACAGGCCAGAAGTTGGAGCCGAGCAAAGGTGGTCAGGATGCCAATCACGCGCCGAAGGCGAGCCTCAGTCGCTGCTCTTCTCAGCCCGCTGTTGATCGTGTTGCTTGCCGGCTGTATCGCTCCTCCCGGTGGCTCCCGCGGGGCCGACGGGGCGAAGGGGCTCAAAAAGATCTCGGTCGGTGTGCCCACGATCATGGGGCCGAACAACAGCCCGATCGCTGTCGCGCAGGGCTTGGGTTACTTCGCCGACGAGGGCCTCGACGTCGAGTTCGTCACGACCGGCGGTAGCGCGGAGAGCGTGCAGAGCACCCTGACCGGTCAGATCGACATCGGCAGTTCCACGTCGGAACCGATCTACCAGTTGGCCGAGCGCGGCAAGTCCGGCGAGGAACTGGTGATGGTCTACAACTATCTCCGGGCTCCCACCGGGAGCATCGCCGTGCGCGCCGACTCACCGATCCGGGACCTCGGTGACTTCGCCGGCGCCACGATCGGCGCCGACAGTCTGGGCAGTGGCAACGTGCTGCTCGCCGAGGGAATCCTCCAGCTCGGCGGGGTCGACGCCGACGCCGTCGACTTCGTGGCCACGGGTACCGGCGCGCCGGCTCTGCAGGCGCTGCGCTCGGGGAAGGTCGACGCCCTCTCGCTGTGGGACACCGAGTACGCCGCGATGGAGAAGTCCGGCATGAAACTGCGGTTCTTCAGCCACGACAAGATCGACCCGCTGTTCTCCACGACCTTCTTCGTGACACCGGACTTCCTGAAAAACGAGTCCAAGACCGTGGCCAGCTTCGGCAGGGCCATGGCCAAGGCTACGGTCTTCGCGTCGGAGAACCCGGCCGCCGCCCTTCAGGTGATGTACTCGGAGTATCCCGAGACACGGGTGGCGGGCAAGTCACTCGAGGATCAGCTCGACACCGACCTGACGGCATTCCGCGCACGACTCGAGCGGCTGACCGCCGGTGACCCGGCGGCCAACTCGAGCTGGGGGAGGTACCCCGACGGGGCGGTTCAGGCATGGCTGGACTTTGCCCTCACGGCCGGCATCGTGAAGAAGAAGCTCGATCCCACGCCGCTCTACGCGAACGATCTCGTGCCGGAGTACAACGCCTTCGACGCGCCGAGCGTGCTGAAAGAGGCGCAGACGTGGAAGCCGTGATCCGGACCCACGAAGGGACCGAGCCATGACCATCCTCGATGACCTGCAGGCAATCCCCGTCGTCGACCACCACTGTCATATTGGCATGGACACCTATCAGGATTCCCGGGGCCGGCTTCGAGACGCCGACAGTCACGAGAAGGCGTACGCCCGCGGTTACGTCGAGGGCCGGATCGGTCCCGATGCGTACACACGCTGGCTCGACGCCGAGCGCCGCCAGGACGCGGCCGAGCTGGCGGACCTCGAAGGGACGTATGGGATCAGCGGCTTGCTCCAGCGCGCCCTCCGGTATCGGGAGACCACGGTCTTCGCGGAGAGCCTCGCCGATGGACACAGGTTCCTGGACGCCCAGGTCGGCTTCGACTACCGCTCGCCCCGCGCTCGGAGCGACGTCCGCGCGCTCTTCGACCGGACGCTCGATCTGGTCAACTGTCCCGTCGTCCTGACCGATGTACGAGCTGTGCCCGAGGAACTCGCCGACTCACCGCGCTACCGGTGGGTGATGCGGATCGACGGGTACCTCTACCCGTTTCCCCTCGGGCGAACCGGGCGACGCGGCGAGGAGGTCGAATCCTTCACCGCACGGTTCCGGGCTGATCTCCAGGCGCGACTGAACGAGCTCGGGTTGGACCAGGCTCCCACGTCCTTCGCGGCCTACCTGGAGTTCCTGACCTCGTCGATCAGGCACGTCGTCGCCACCGGTGCCGTCGGCTTCAAGATCGCCTCTGCGTACACGCGGAGCCTCGCGTTCGTGCCGCGCGGCTACCGGGAGGCTGAGTCCGCGTGGAACCGCGCCGTCGCGGGTTCGTTCGAGGACCGGGCGCTCTACGAGGACTACATCGCCTTCCATGTGTTGCGCCAGATCGCGACGTGGCGGCTCCCCGTACAGATCCACGTCGGGTCGGGACACGGCGAACCCGGCATGGCCTACGCGGGGGCCCGCCCCCGGCTGCTCCAGTCCGTGTTCGATCAACCCGAGTTTTTCGGGATCCCGTTCGTGCTGATCCACGGCGGCTACCCCTACTGCAGCGAAACCGCGATCATGGCGCACACCTACGGCAACGTCTACCTGGACTTCTCCTGGATGCCGTACCTGCACCGCACGCACCTCGTGAGTCGACTCAACGAGTGGCTCGAGTTCCTGCCCGCGAACAAGGTCATCTTCGGTACCGACACCGGGCTGCCCGAGATGCACGTGGCCGCCGTCCGCAACGGACGATGGGCCGTCGCCCGGGCGCTCGAGCACGGCCGGTCGAACAACCTGTGGGCGGGCGAGCGGGCCGTGTGGCTGGCCGAACGGGTGCTCAAGGACAACGCACTCGAAATCTATTCCGAACTGGGGGTAGCAGCATGAGCACGACGGCACAGCGCCTGCCGACGAACGAGGAAGGTGCACACACCCGGCCGCTCATCTCCATCCGCGACCTGAGTAAACGGTACGAGACGAAGAAGGGCGCCACGGTGGCGCTCGACGGGATAGACCTGGACATCGCCGAGGGCGAGTTCGTGTCAGTCGTCGGACCGAGCGGATGCGGTAAGACCACGCTGCTGAAGATTCTTGCCGGCCTGGAACAGCGCACCGCTGGCGATGCCCTGCTGGGGGGAGCACCCATCACCGGCCCCCGCAACGACATCGGCATCGCGTTCCAGGGATCGGTGATGCTCCCCTGGCGCAGGATCATCGAGAACGTGCTGCTTCCCGTCGAGCTCAACGAGAAGCCGACGCCGGCACACCGGGAGCGGGCCCACGAGTTGCTCGCGCTCGTGGGGCTGGACGAATTCGCAGACTCCTACCCCAACGAACTCTCCGGGGGTATGCAGCAGCGCGCCGCGATCTGCCGGGCCCTGGTGCACGACCCGTCCCTGCTGTTGCTGGACGAGCCGTTCGGGGCTCTGGACGCCCTCACCAGGGAGCAGTTGAACGTCCAGCTCAACTCGGTGTGGGAGCAGAGCGGGAAGACAGCCCTACTGATCACCCACAGCATCTCGGAGGCGGTGTACCTGTCACAGCGGGTGGTGGTCATGAGCCCGCGCCCCGGACGCATCGTGGACGTCATCGAGGTGCCGTTCGGCCGCAAGCGAGGACCGGAGATCCTCACCGACCCGAAGTTCGGCGAGGCCGCCGACAAGATCAGGCAGCACTTCAACGGGGAGCGAAAGAATGGCTAGCACCACTACGACCCGCGTGATGACACCGTCCCGCGCCCATGGTTCCGCCAAGAGCCGTGGGGTCGCGTCCCGGCGGCACCTTCCGCCGCTCGCCTTCCTGGTGGTGCTCCTCGTGGCCTGGGAGTACGTGCCCAGGGCACTCGGCATCCCGTCGTTCATCTTTCCGCCGCTCGGTGAAGTCCTCCAGGCGTTGACCGATCCCGGCGCGACGAGGAGCTTCCTCTACCACACCCAGGTCACGCTCATCGAGGCGTTCAGCGGGCTGGCGATCGGAACCGTGCTCGGCCTGGTGCTCGGGGTCGTGCTGGTCGAGGTCGACATCCTGCACCGCATGATCTACCCGTACATCGTCGCCATTCAGTCGATCCCGAAGGTCGCCATCGCGCCCCTGTTCGTCATCTGGTTCGGGTTCGGGCTGACCTCGAAGGTCGTCGTGGTCGCGCTGCTCGCGTTCTTCCCAGTGCTCCTCGGCACGATGTCGGGAATCAGAAGTGTGAGCGCCGAGCACATCGCGCTGTTCAAGGTGCACCGGGCCACCCGGGGACAGATCAGGCGCAAGCTGTTGCTTCCCAGCGCCCTGCCCAGCATCTTCACGGGTTTCGAGATGGCCGTGGTCTTCTCCACCCTCGGCGCGATCGTCGGGGAGTTCGTCGGTGCCCAGGCGGGCCTCGGAGTGCTCATCCTCCAGGCGCAGTACCGGATGAACACCGGTGCCGTCTTCGCCTGCCTGCTGATCCTGTGCGCGGTCGGCATCACGCTGAACGTGATCGTCCGACTCGTGCGTCGCCGCATCCTCTACTGGGTCCCCGGAGAGAAGTCCCTGGACGTCTGAGCCCCGGAACCCTTACACGGAAAGGCTGAAGCCGATTACTGTCA
Organism: Micromonospora sp. B11E3; assembly: GCF_039871625.1. Taxonomy (NCBI): domain Bacteria; kingdom Bacillati; phylum Actinomycetota; class Actinomycetes; order Micromonosporales; family Micromonosporaceae; genus Micromonospora; species Micromonospora sp. B11E3. The sequence goes on from NZ_JBDPMC010000047.1 coordinate 15,421, forward strand.
AAGCGCCTCGAGGAGCGCCAGGGCCTCGACGGTCGGTGCCCGTTGCCGCGGCCGGATGCGTCAAGCCCGGTTCAGGGGAGAGCCACCAGGGGATCGTCGAGTCGGCGCGGAGGCTGCGCGCAGGATCCGTGACAGTGACCGAACTCGTGGAGACCTCGCTCGACCGTTGCGCGCAAATCGAGCGGCACGTCCACGCGTTCGCCCACATCGACGCCGCGCAGGCCAGGGCGCGAGCGGCCGAACTCGATGCCATGCTGGACGTCGGATACCAGCCTCGCTCACCGCTGTTCGGTATCCCCCTCGCCGTCAAGGACGTCATCGATGTGGCGGGGATGCCGACCCGGGCAGGGTCGCGTCTGTTCAGCGGCGCACCGGAAGCGGATCACGACGCGGCGGTGGTACGAACGCTGCGTACCGCCGGAGCGGTCCTGATCGGCAAGACGCACACCCACGAGATGGCCATGGGAACCGTCACGCCGACGACGCGTAATCCCCACGACCTCACCCGCATCGCGGGCGGTTCCAGCGGAGGGTCCGCAGCCGCGATCGCCGCCGGGGAGGTCCTGGGAGCACTCGGCACCGACACCGGCGGATCGATCAGGATCCCGGCAGCGCTCTGCGGCGTCGCCGGCCTGAAGCCGCGTACCCACTCGGTCGACATGACCGGCCAGATCCCGCTGTCGCCGATAGCCGACTCGTGCGGTCCCCTGGCGGCGAACGTGCGGGACCTGTCAGTCCTCTGGTCCGCCATGTCGGGGCGACCGGCGACCGCCGTCGACATGGACCGCCTCGGCATCCTGTCCCCGGCGGACCTCGGCGACGTGGAGTCCGCGGTCGGCATCGCCTACGAGCACCTCGGCGAGAGCCTGGCGCGGCACAGCCGGGTGTCGACGGTAACGGTCCAGGTCCCGGCCTTCGACGAGTGGTATCCCGTCCGGCTGGTCCCGCTCTTCGCCGATGCCTACCAGGCTCACCACGCAGCCGGCTGGTATCCGGCGGAACGGGGACTCTACAGCCGTGGCCTCAGGACCGTTCTCGACGCGGCGGCGCAGCACACCGCGGCTGACCTGCTGGCCGCGTGGAAGACCCTCACGCGCCTGGCCGAGCGTCTGGTGGCGGTCTTCTCGGTGTGCGACGCGCTCGTGCTGCCGACCGTCCCGACCACCGCGCCGTTGCGTACTGCCGTCGACGACGACTCGCGTCCGCGCGCCGAACTCACCGGTGCCAGCCGCCAACTGACCCGCTTCTGCGCGCCCGTCAACTGGTCCCCACTGGCCGCGGTCACGGTTCCCTTCGGGACCGACGAGCGAGGACTCCCGGTCGGGATGCAGTGCGTGGCCCTGGACGAGGAACGAGCGCTGTCCGCAGCCCGGTTGGTCGAGGGACTGGCCGGCGCGTACTGAACACCGCCCCACGCACGCCCGAGGCGGGCCGGCCGGCCGGAACGTCGGGCCGGTAACTCAACCTGCCAACCGAACTGGAGGATCAAACATGAGTGACTCGAACAAGCCGACGCTCGGACATTGGATCAACGGACGTCGGGTGATCAGCGAAACCGCGCGCCGGGCGGCCGTCTTCGACCCTGCGCTCGGGGAGGCCACGAAAGAGGTGGTTCTGGCCGACGCCACCGAGACTGCCGCCGCGGTCGAGGCGGCCAGGCGCGCCTTCGAGGAATGGTCTCAGCTGTCGGCCGCCAGACGGCAGACGGTGGTCTTCCGGTTCCGCGAGCTGCTGAACAGCCGTAAGGAGGAACTCGCGCGGATCATCACCAGTGAGCATGGCAAGGCCGTGTCCGACGCGGCGGCCGAGGTGCAGCGCGGACTTGAGGTCGTCGACCTCGCGACAGCGTTCCCACACCTGACCAGCGGACGTTACGCACAGAACGTGTCCACCGGCGTCGATGTGCATTCGGTGCGGCAGCCACTCGGTGTGGTCGCCGTGATCAGCCCGTTCAACTTCCCGGCGATGGTGCCCCTGTGGTTCACCCCCATCGCGATCGCCGTCGGCAACACGGTGGTGCTCAAGCCGAGTGAGCGGGTGCCGTCGGCTGCGATCTGGCTGGCCGAGCTCTGGAAGGCCGCCGGGCTCCCCGACGGGGTGTTCAACGTTCTCCAAGGCGACCGCGTCGCTGTCGAAACCCTGCTGGACCACCCAGACGTACAGGCGGTCTCCTTCGTCGGGTCGACGCCGGTGGCGCGTTCGATCTACGAGTCCGCGGCTCGGGTCGGCAAGCGCGTTCAGGCCTTCGGTGGCGCGAAGAACCACATGCTCGTGCTCGCCGACGCCGACCTCGACGCAGCCGCCGACCAGGCGGTGTCCGGTGGATTCGGGTCGGCGGGAGAAAGATGCATGGCCATCTCGGTCGTCCTTGCCGAGGAGTCGATCGCCGACGAGCTGAACGCGCGGATCCAGGAGCGGGCCGCGAGGCTGCGCGTCGACGACGGTCGCACCGACCCTGACATGGGCCCGCTGATCACCCGCCAACACCGGGACCGGGTGGCCAGCTATATCGACATCGCCGAACGCGACGGCGCCACAGTGCTGCTGGACGGTCGCCAATGCCGGGTGGACGGCCACGAGAACGGTTTCTGGCTCGGCCCCACGCTCCTGGACAGGGTTCCGACGACCTCGAAGGCGTACGAGGACGAGATCTTCGGCCCCGTGCTCGCGGTGGTCCGCGTGAAGGACCTCGACGAAGGGCTACGTCTCATCAACTCCGGCCAGTTCGGAAACGGAACGGCCATCTTCACCAACGACGGCCGCGCCGCCCGACGCTTCGAACGCGAGGTTCAGGTGGGCATGGTCGGAGTGAACGTCCCGGTTCCCGTTCCCGTCGCCTACTTCGCCTTCGGCGGCTGGAAGGACTCACTTCTCGGTGATGCTCCCGCCTACGGTCCGGAAGGGTTCGCGTTCTTCACCCGTCAGAAGGCGGTCACCTCACGGTGGGTGACCTCGACGCGTAGCTCGCTGAACATGGGGTTCCCCGAGAACGACTGAACGGGCGACACGCACCAGCCGAACCCGACCCGACTCGTCCGCTCACCAACTGCCGGGAGGGCTCGTCCGGCTGGTGTCGGTCACCCTGCCCCCACCTGTGGAAGGACACGAACTGGTGAGCGAGAACGAGGTGACGGCCGGGCCCACGGCGGGCACTCTGATACCCGGACTCGCGGTCGCCGTCGGGGCACTGGTCCTGATTCCACCGCCCTATCGATGGTGTTGGTGCAACGATGGAAGGCGTGGGAACTGCGAAAACTGATTCGCCTGCCATCTCGCCGCTTGGTGGCGAGCCGATTAAGCGTGCCGATGCCGAACGGCTCGCGGGTGTGCTGAAGGCGTTCGCTGATCCGGCCCGGCTGCGCCTGCTCAGTCTGATCCAGTCCGCTCCGTCGGGTGAGGCGTCCGTGAGTGACCTCACCGCGCCGCTTGGTCTCTCCCAGCCGACCGTGAGTCATCACCTCCGGATCCTCACCGAGGCCGGCCTGCTCGAGCGCGAGAAGCGGGGCGTCTGGGCGTACTACCGCCTCGTGCCGTCCGCGATAGCGGCGATCGCCGGCCTGTTGACGCCGCCCCGCAAGCGGGCGACGAAGCGGACCCGCTGAGCGGCACTGCCGCAGGCCGGCGCCGGCCGGTCCCCATCCGCCGTGGGTCGGCAACCCCCCGGGTGCCCGGCGGTGTTGTCCTACTCGGCCTGGCTGGCTTGCCGGCGGCGCAGGGTACGGATCCACCCTTGGGCGGTGTGCCCGGGCACGTTGTAGTGGTCGGCGACAGCCGCCACGCTGCCAGCCTGCCGGTACACCGCCTCGAGATCACTCGGTGACCGCCGATACACGCGGCCCGCGGCCGTGGCCTCCTCGCCCTTCGCGGTCTGCTTGGTGGCCTTCCGCGCCGCGGTGGTGGCGTTGGCACCCGCCGCGGCTTTCCGCCCACCCGCCCGGGTCGCGCCGGCGGCCCGTGCCTTCGCGCGCGACGCCTGCTTGGGAACCGCGACCTCAGTCACGTCAGTCTTCGCGGGGCTGGTCGTGGCCGGCTCGGCAGCGGTGGACGTGGTGGCGGCAACCGGCTGGGTGACCTCGGTGTCGGCGACGCGCTCCTCGCCGTGAACGGGTGTCCCGTCTGTGGCGGGCGCGTCGTCGGCTGGGGCAGCAGGCGACACGGTTATCGCCTGCTGCCCGCCGACGGCAGGCGTGACCGCCTTCAGCAGCAGATCCAGGTCGACCGCGGGAATCTGCCCGGCGGTCAGCCCGTCCCCCTCACCGGCGCGTACCACCAACTCGGTGATGCGCGCGGTCGGGCCGTTCAACTCGACCGTCACGGTCGTGGTCGCTCGACTGGGATCGTTTGCGGCGATGGTGATGGTGTATGAACTCACGACTTTGCCTCCGATGTAGGGCAAGGGCCTTGTCGCCTCTCGCGAACCCTCCTGACGAAAGGCGACAGCGACCTGGCCTTCCCCGTGCAGTATTCGGGGATCAAAGGGTAGAAGTTATCGCATGCCCCGCCAGCTGCCACCCAACGCATCGGCCACGCCCCCGGCTGCGCCGCTCTAACCTCAACCGGCGCGCGTCGACGCGATTGTGCGGGAGGTGATGATCTGCCCGCGTTCGGCGTCCAGCCGGCCGGGCCGTAGGTCGCGGCTGTACCGGAGGCGGCTGGCTGTCCCGCGGGACAGCCCGTCTTCCCACACCAACCGTCACCGCAGCGACTTGAATAGCGGTATGCAAGTCAGCAAGGACGGGCGGAGTTGGCGGATCGGCGCCGCCGCCGACGTGGACTGGATTGCCGGCCACACCACCGCCGGCACCTCGATCACCACCGCCATCCCACCAATCTTTGCCGCCTACGCCACCACGTACCAGGCCGACGACGTCACCGTCGCTGCCTACGAGCACGCCCTGGTCGAGGACCTCATCACGCATACCCCCGACCAGCCCTGGTGGCTGGCATACCTCGACACCGGCGCGCACGACATCGTCTTTCCCCGCGCCCCCAAGGTGTCGCTCTACTGGAACTGGCCGTACGTGCTGGTCGAGGCCGGACCCGAGCAGGCCCTCACCTGGCGGACCGGTCATATGCGCCATGGCCGCGGATCGCTACCCGACCTGTTCTTCCCCGCCGATCGATCATGGCTGGTCTCCGCACTCTGGGACGACACCTGGACCTGCGTCGGCGGCCCGGAACCGTTGATCAACACTCTCCAACACCACCCCGTGGCTAACGCCCGCCGGGTCCGACCCGACGAAGACGCGCTGCCACCAGGACTGACCCGCGAGTGACACGCAACGCCTGACCCCGGTCGCGGCTACCGAGATGGAAAGCGCTCAGTGCGGGCGCTGCAGGTGGAACGAGAACGAAGGCACGCAGCCGGGCCCGAGTCTCCCCGTCAAGGGGAGGCCCAGGCAGCTGCCTGCGTGCGGTCGACCGGCACGGCGCCCATCAAGGCGGCGCCGGCGCGGGTTCGACCCGGGGGAGGTGTGGGAGTTCCTCGACCGGGTCGCGGGCGACCTGGCAGCCGCGTACGACGCGCTGGCGCAGAGCCGCCGAAAGACCGACCGGATCAACGAGGCGCTGCGTCAGGCTCACGGGTGGCTCCTCCGGTAGGCGATACTCGCCAACCATTCAATCTGAACCGCGCTGAATCGCGCGCCTCGCCGAGCCGGCCCGGTTCGTGGTCACCTGAACCTCACCAGTGGGGGGCCTCGCCGACGATCGCCGGGGCGCGGGTGTTCGCCATCTCCACCGACCAGTCCAGGGCGTAGTCGGCCACCTGCTCCCAGCCGGGCTCCCCGACGGTGAAGTGCGACCGCCCCGGGAACCCGTGGTAGTAGGTCACCGCCCGGGACTTCTGGTACAGGCCGGCGACCGCCTTCACCACCGCCGCCGGTACCACGTGGTCCAGGTCGCTGCCGATCAGCAGCAGTGGCCCCCGCTCGTTGTTGCCGTTGTCCACCCCGGCGGCCGAGTCCGGGTTCAGGTTGGCGAACGCGCCCTCGAAGAGCACGTGCCCCGCCGCCGGTACGGCGTACCGCTGCCAGGCCCGGTCGGAGTCCTCGGCGCTCATGGTGTTGCCGAAGGCGTACCGGAACTCCTCGGGGGTGATCGGCACGGCCCGGTGCCGGTTCCGGGGGTTGCGGAGCACGGGGTACGCGGCGCGCAGCGTGCTCACCGGGAGCCGGACCACCCCCTTGATCGGCGCGGGGTGCACCCCGACCGCGACGGCGCCGAGCCCTCGGTCGAGCAGGACCTGGGCGAACAGGCCGCCGAAGGAGTGGCCCATCACGATCGGCGGGCTCGGCAGCTTCTCGATGATCGCGGCGTGGTGGTCGATGATCTGGTCCATGGTCAGGCTTGCGATGGGGCCCGGGTCCTCCCGCAGCGCCTCGACCTCGCGGTCCATTCCCGGCCAGGCGGGGGTCAGCACCCGGAAGCCGCGCGACCGGTAGCGGTCGGCCCAGTTCTCCCAGCTCCGGGGCGTCATCCAGAGCCCGTGGAGGAGCACGATCGTGTCGACCCGTCCCTTTCGCGTGGTATTCATCCCCTCAACCCCCCGCTGTCGCGACGCGGACCCGGCTCGGTTACCCGCCCTCGCGGGCGGGGAACGCGAAGGGCGGAGACGGGTCGGCCCTCGCCCGCGGACGAGCGCCGCGGGCGAGGGGCCCTACGGTACGGCCGGTCAGCTCAGCCTGGCGCCGACGTGGATGGCGATCGCGTCGTGGGCCGGGACGTTGGCGGCGAACCAGCCGCTGCCGTCCACCGTGATCACCGGCCCGCTGCACGTGCCGTTGCTGAAGTCGCCGTGGATGATGTCGCAGTACCGGCCGGCGGGCAGCCCCGTGTAGTACGACCGGCCGTTGACCGCGAAGTCCTCGTCGTTGATCGTCAGGTACCCCTTGCCGGACCGGCTGAAGGCGATGTGCTGGTAGCCGTTGTCGTACCAGTTGGCGACGCCGGCGCCCTGGGTAACGTTGTTGAAGCCCACCATGTTGAGGATGACCCGCCAGCGGTGCTCGCACTCCCAGCCGGAGTAGCACGTGGTGTTCAGGGTCTTGTTGCTCCCGTCCGAGGGCGGGCCCTGGTCGCGGTTGCTGAACGTGTAGCTGGACATCACCGTGGGGGAGCCGTACGGCCAGCCCAGCATGAAGGCGTTGGCCAGGGCGTAGATGCCCCGGTCGTGGTAGGTCAGCACGCCGCCCTCGCGCTGGGTGTCGTGGTTGTCCACGAACACCGCCGACACGCCGGTCGGCAGGTGGCCCCATCCCTCGCCGAAGTTCTTCAGGTACGCCAGCCGCTCGCTGCGGAACACCCGGGCCAGGTCCTTGCCGTACCGGAACTCGTGCACGTCGCCGTTGCCGGTGTACTCGGTCGGCAGGATCGGCTCGCCCGGGCCGTAGATGACCTCCTGCACGATGTACGCCGACCGGGAGAGCTTGGCCTTGATCCCGGCGATGTCGGCGGCCGGCATGTGCTTGCTGGCGTCCAGCCGGAACCCGTCCACGCCGAGCGAGAGCAGGTCGTTCATGTACCCGGCGATCTTCGACCGGACGTAGTCCGACTCGGTCTTGAGGTCGGCGAGGTTGACCAGCTCGCAGTTCTGCACCTCGTACCGGTCGTAGTAGTTGGCGATGTCGTTGTTGCCGTTGCGGCCGCAGTAGTGGAAGTCCTGCGACTGGTAGATGCCCGGGTAGTCGTAGTGGCCGTACGACGAGCCGGCCCAGCCGGTGCCGCCGGCGTCCTGGCCGGACATGTGGTTGATCACCGCGTCCACGATGACCTTCACCCCGGCGGCGTGGCAGGTGTTCACCATGGACTGGAACTGTGCCCGGGTGCCCTTGCGGGACTCGATCCGGTAGCTGACCGGCTGGTACGCCACCCACCACTGGTTGCCCCGGACGTGCTCCTGCGGCGGGGAGACCTGGACGTAGCCGTACCCCTTCGGGCCCAGCACGTTGGTGCACTCGCTGGCCACACTCGGCCAGTTCCACTCGAACAGGTTGGCGATGACCTTCTTCGTGCCGTACGGGGCCGCGGCGGCCGGGGGCGCCGACACGGCGGTCGGTGCGAGCAGGCCGGCGATCAGGCCCAGGGCGAGCGCCGCGGAGCGGCCTCGACGTCGACGCATCGAAACTCCTACGGGATCGGGGGATGGGGCGGTGCGGCGGGGGAAGGCGCCTCGGTGCCGGAATCTTGCAGGTCAGGGCTGAAATTTTCGGCAAGGTTACAAGCGCGTTGCAGAATCTGTCAACGCATGGAGATTCATCACTGCAATGGCGGCCTGTGGGCCACTCTCTGTGCTTGGGCCCGGGTGGTCACCTACAGTGGCGGGCCTTCCGAGCCGACCGACTCGGTTTCGTCCCTTTGCTCTGCACCTGCGGACGCAACGGTGCGGCTACCAGCGGAAACATCCGTCGGTCGCGTTGCGCCCGCCGCCGTAGCGGTCACTCACGGTGCCTGTCGCCTCGGTGGGTGCAGAGCAAAGTGCTGGCGTGTGGTGGTGGGGGTGGGTGGGTCCGTCGCTCCCCGTCATCGCCGCCCCTGCGCGAGCGATGACGCCCCTGCGCGGGGGCTGACGCCCATGCCGCGCCCATGCCGCGAGGGCTGACGCCCCTGCGCGAGGGCTGACGCCCATGCCGCGCCCATGCCACGAGGGCTGACGCCCATGCGCGAGGGCTGACGCTCACGCCCAAGCGATGACGCCGGCGTCGGGCCGTACGGCAGGGGCGGCCGGGTAGCGGCGCAGCGCAGCCGCGAAACGGCTCGGCGGGGGTCGGGTGAAACCCGACCCCCGCCGATGGAAGGTGTCAGCGGATCGGCGTGAGCCGGTCGGTGCCCAGCCGGTCGCGGAGCACCTCCGGCACCAGCACCGAGCCGTCGGGCTGCTGGAACTGCTCCAGGATCGCCGGGAACAGCCGGCTGGTGGCCAGCGCCGAGCCGTTCAGGGTGTGCACGAACCGGGTCTGCTTGCCGCCCGGCTCCCGATAGCGGATCGCCGCCCGGCGGGCCTGGTAGTCGCCGCCCCAGGAGACCGACGACACCTCCTTGTACTTGCCGGTGCTCGGCATCCAGACCTCGATGTCGAGGGTCTTGCGCATCGCCGCGCTGGCGTCGCCGGCCGCGAGCAGGCTGCGCTGGTAGTGCAGCCCCAGCCCCTCGACCAGGCTCTCCGCGTGGCCGACCATCTCCTCCAGGGCGGCGTCGGCCTGCTCGGGCAGGGTGAACTGGAAGATCTCCACCTTGTTGAACTGGTGGCCGCGCACCGTGCCACGCTCGTCCGAGTGCGAGCCGGCGGCCTCGCGCCGGTAGCACGGGGTGTACGCGAACACCTTCAGCGGCAGCTTCGTGACGTCCAGGATCTCGTCCTGGAACGCGCCGAGGATCGCCGTCTCCGCCGTGGGCAGCAGGAACTGCCCGCGCGGGGCGGACCGCTTGTCCAGGTGGTAGACGTCGTCGTAGAACTTGGGGAACTGACCGGCGGCGAAGCCGGCCGTGTCCAGCAGCAGGTGCGGCGGCAGCAGGAACTCGTACCCGGCCTCGACGTTCCGCTCGATCAGCCAGTTGACCAGCGCCCACTCCAGCCGGGCGCCCATGCCCGTGTACATCCAGAAGCCGGAGCCGCCGAGCTTGACCCCGCGCTCATGGTCGACCAGGCCGAGCGCGCGGCTCAGCTCCACGTGGTCGCGGACCTTCTCGATGGCCGGCGGCTCGCCGAACGTCTTGACGACCCGGTTGGCCTCCTTGCCCCCGGCGACCACGTCGTCGGCGGGCACGTTCGGCAGCTCGCTCATCCGCTCGCGCAGCCGGGACTGCACCCCGTCCAGCTCCGACTCCAGTTCGGCGAGCTGCTTGCGCCCGGCCTCCGGCGCGGAGACCTCCGGCTCGGTGCCGGCCCGCTTCGCCGCCGCGTACGCCCGGGCCTCCGCCTTGCGACGCTGCCGCTCGGCGTCGATCTCGGTGATCAGGGCGCGGCGCTCCTGGTCGAGCCGCTGGATCTCGTCCAGCGCCCGGTTGACCTCGGCGGGATCCAGTCGCTTCGCCAGCGCGGTCGCCACCGCCTCGCGATCCTTCCGGATCAACTCCATGTCGAGCATGCTGCTCCGTACGCCTCCGTCCGGGGAGTCAGGTGGGACCCCCAGATGCTACCGTCGCGGCCCTCCGCGGCCGGTCCGGCCCGGAACGACGGGCCCGGGCCGCTCCCGGCCGGTCAGAGCCGGATCGGCATCAGGATGGAGAACGCGTCCTCGTCGTCCGGTCGGCGCACGGCCAGCGGGGTGATCGGCCCGTCCAGCTCCAGCACGAGCTGCCCCCGACCGGCCGCGTCCAGCGCGTCGAGCAGGTACCGCCCGTTCACCCCGATCCGCAGCTCGTCCGGCCCGGCGGCGGCCAGCGCGTCGCCGTCGAGGACCCGCAGCGCGCCCCGGTCGTCCAGGCCGAGCACGGTCACCGCCACGTCGTCGCCCTCGTACCGGCGGACCAGGGTCGGCCCGCCGTCGGCGAGCGCCGCGCGCAGCGCCGGCACGTCCACGTCGATCCGGTACGCCGGCGCGTCGCCGACCGACCCGTGCAGCAGCCGCCGGTAGTCGGGGAAGTCGTACGGCAGGGCGGTGCCGGCCACCTCCCGCCCGGCGACGGAGACGGCCACCGTGGTCCCGTCCACCCGCAGGTGCGCCTCCGTCTCATCGCTGCTGTCCAGCAGCGCGCGTACCCGGTCGACCAGGTCCACCGCGGCGAGCGCCCGCAGCGGGGCGCCCTCCCGCCGCCCGGGAACCCGGGACACCGCCATCCGGTGCCGGTCGGTGGCGACGAGGCGTACGCCCTCGTCGGAGACGTCGAGCAGCACCCCGGACAGCACCGGCAGCTCCGGGTCGGCGCCGACGGCGAAGCGTACGGCGTCGATCGCGGCGGCCAGGTCGGCGCGGGACAGGACGAGACGGGTGGCCATGGGACTCTCCTCGGGGGTGATCAGGGCGCGGACCCGGGAGAGCTCGCGGCGCGCGTCGGCGAGGCCGTCCTCCAGCCGGCGCAGGTGCCCGTCGAGCAGCCGCCCCACGACGGCCGGCTCGGCGCGGTGCCGTACGGCGGCGGCGATCTCGGCCAGCGGCATTCCCACCCGGCGCAGCCCGGCCACCAGCCGGGCCGGGGCGACCTGGTCGTCGGTGTACCAACGGTAGCCGGTCACCGGGTCGACCAGGGCCGGCACCAACACCCCGGAACGGTCGTAGAACCGCAGGGCGCTGACGGTCAGCCCGCTGGCCCGGGCCAGCTCGCCGATGCTGCGCAGTTCGCTCTCCACGGCGGTGATCCTGTCGCCTCAACCTGCTTGAGGGTCAAGCCTCCCTCACTCCAGCACCCGGAAGCCTTCCTCACGCCAGAGCGCGACAGCCTTCCTCACTCCAGCGCGCGGAAGGTCAGGCCGGCCGCCGTGAGACGGGCGAGGAGGGCGTCCCCCATCGCCGTCACCGGGGTCACCTGGCCCGAGGTCGGCGGCAGGTCGTCCAGCGCCAGGCACAGCGCCGACTCGGCCAGCATCTTGGCGGTCTCGTCGTACCCCGGGTCGCCGCCGGACACCTCGGTCAGCACGCGGCGGCCGCCGCCGGAGCCGAGGAAGCGCACCCGGAACCACGACTTCGCCCGCTGCTGCGCGGTCGGCCCCTGGCCGGAGGCGAGCCGGCCGAGCAGCCAGCGCCGGGTCGGCGGGAGCTTCGCCAGCCCGGCCAGGCCGCCCAGCGCGGCGGCGGCGAGCAGGATCGTCGGCAGCCGCTTCACCGCCGCGAAGTGCCGGTACCGGAAGTCCGGCCCGTACTCGGGGCGGGCCGCCGCCGACCGCCGCACCACCTGTGGGTCGATGGTCGGCAGCGGCACCGCCCACATGCCCAGCTCCCGGGAGCGCCCCACCCGGCCCGGCACGGCCCGGACCCGGCGTCCCTCGGGGCGCGGCTCGACGGCCCGGCGCTCGCGCGCCGCCCGTTTCGTCTCCGCCGTCCGGGAGAACGCGAGCAGCGCCGAGTGGTACGTGCCGGCGGAGATCCGGCCGCCGGCCCGGACGAACCCGTCGACGGTGATCGGCGCGTCCGGCGGCAGCCGCCTGACGGTGAACCATGCCCCGAGGTCGTGCGGGATCGAGTCGAAGCCGCAGCTGTGCACCAGCCGGGCGCCGGTGCGCACCGCCTCGGCGTGGTGGCGCACGTACATCTCGTCGACGAACTCCGGCTCGCCGGTGATGTCGACGTAGTCGGTGCCGGCGCGGGCGCAGGCGGCGACCAGCGGCTCCCCGTGCCGGACGTACGGGCCGACGGTGCTGGCCACCACCCGGGCGGCCTCGGCGACCGCCCGCAGCGATCCGGGGTCGCCGGCGTCGGCGGTCAGCAGCGGCAACTCGGCCAGCGCCGGGTCGACGTCGGCGAGCCGGTCCCGGACGGCGGCCAGCTTCGCCGGGTTGCGCCCAGCTAGGGCCCAGCGCAGCCCGTCCGGCGCGTGCCGGGCCAGGTAGTCGGCGGTGAGCGCGCCGGTGAACCCGGTCGCGCCGAACAGGACGAGGTCGTACGGCCGCTGCGTCCGCATCCCCCGAGTCTCCCACCGATGGGTTCAGGGCGTGAAGACCGCGCGGACGCAGCCGTCGGCGCGGTCGCGGAACAGGTCGTAGCCGAGCGGCGCCTGCTCCAGGGGGAGGCGGTGGGTGGCCAGGTGCCCGGTGGCGATCTCGCCCCGGGCGATCCGGTCCAGCAGCATCGGGATCCAGCGCTGGCCGTGCTGCCGGGCCCGCCTCCACGCAGACGTCGGGGCCCCGGCCGCCGCTGCGTTCCCGCAGCTCGGCGGGGACGTCGACGGCCCGGTAGTCGAGGATCTCCGCCCCGACGTGCCGCTCGGCCAGCCGCAGCCGGTCCGGGTACCGGTCGATCACCACCACACCACCACCCGGTCGCCGACGCGGTGCCGGCGCACCCGAGGCCCGACCTCCACCACCTCGCCGCGCCGGTCGGGGTGAAGCGGGTTCCCCCCGAAGGGGTGAACCGGCCGGGGCGGGGTAACCGCCCGCCGCACGACCCGGGGGAGCGTGGGGGTGGGGCCGGATGCTGCAGGGCGACAGCGAGATCATGGTCGGGGCGGCGGCCGGGCCGGCGCCGCTGCTGGCGTCCCGGCTGGCCCCCGCCCCGCTGCCCGAGCCCGTGCTCGTCCGGCCCCGGCTGCTGCGCCGGCTCGACGAGGGGACGGCCGGGGCGGTCACCGTGGTCTCCGCCCCGGCGGGGTGGGGCAAGACGACCCTGCTCGGGACGTGGGCCCGCTCGGTCGAGCCCACGCCCGCCTGGGTGTCCGTGGAGGCCGGCGACACGGGGGCGCGGCTGTGGGCGTACCTGGTGGCGGCGCTGCGGACGGCGGAGGGGCACCGGGGAGACCAGGCCGAGCCGCCCGCCCCGCCGGTGCCCGACGTGCCGCCCCGCCCGGACCAGCTGGAGCCGCTGGCCGCGGCGCTCGCCGCCCGGGAACGCCCGATGCTGCTGGTCCTCGACGACCTGCACCGCGTCGGCGACCCGGCGGCGCTGGCCGGCCTGGAGTTCCTGCTGCGCCACGGCGGGCAGCGGCTGCGCCTGGTGGTGGGGGCGCGCGCCGACCTGCCGCCGGGGCTGCACCGGCTGCGGCTGGCCGGGGAGTTGACCAGCGTCGGCCCCGACGAGCTGGCGTTCACCGACGACGAGGTGGCCGACCTGCTCGCCGCGCACGGCGTGCCCGTGCCGGCGGACGTGGTGCCCCGGCTGCGTGAGCGTACCGGCGGCTGGCCGGCGGGGCTGCGGTTCGCGGCGCTGGCCCTGCGGGCGCGCCCCGACCCGGCCGGCGCGGTGGAGCAGTTCGGCGGCGACCAGCCGGACGTGGCCGGCTACCTGCGCGAGGAGGTGCTCGACCCGCTGGACGAGGCCGCCCGGGACGCCCTGCGCCGGGGCGCGGCGGTGGGGGCGTTCCGGGCCGACCTGGTGGACGCGCTCACCGGCCGGTCCGACGCCGAGCCGGTGCTGACCGCCCTGGCCAACCCCGGCGGCTTCGTGCGCCGCGACGACAGCCGCCCGCCCTGGTACCGCTGCCACCCGCTGCTGGCCGACCTGCTCCGCGCCGAACTGGCCGGGCTGACCGACGGGCAGCGGCGGGAGCTGCACCAGCGCGCGTCCGACTGGTATGCCGCGCACGGCCGGCCCGCCGAGGCGCTGCGGCACGCCCTCGTGGCCGGCCACTGGGCCCGGGCCGTCGGGCTGCTGGTGGAGCGGTGGCCGGACCTCGCGCCGTACGACCGGGAGGCCGCGGCCGGCCCGCCGCCGGCCCCACCGCCGGCCGACGCCGTCCGGCGGGATCCCGAGCTGGGCCTGGCCGCCGCCGTCGAGCGCGCCCACGCCGGCGACCCGGCCGCCGCCGCCGAGCAGGCGCGCCGCGCCGCCGGGCCCGCGCGGTCGCTGCCCGTGCCGCGCCGGGACCGGTTCCACCGGCTGGCCACCGCCGTGGAGGTCACCCTCGCCCGGCTGGCCGGCGACCACGACGGGGTACGCCGCGCGGCTGCCCGGCTGCTCGCCACGCGTACGGCCGGCGGCCCGGCGGACGACCCGCGGACCGCCGGCACCGACGACGCCGACGCGCGGGCGACGGCCGGGGCGGCGCTCGGCCTGGTCGCGCTCGCCGAGGGCGACCTGCGCGCGGCGGGGGAGGAGTTCGCGCGGGCGCTCGCGGCGGCCCGGGAGGCGGGCCGGCCCCGCACCGAGCTGCTCTGCGTGAGCCGGTCCGCCCTGCTGTACGTCGCGCGCGGGGAGCTGCGGGCGGCCGAGCGGGCCGCCCGGGAGGCGCTGGCCATGCCGGCCTGCCAGGGCTGGTCCTGCCGGGTGGACTGCGCGCACGGCCACCTGGCGCTGGCCGTGGTGGCGCTGCACCGGGACCTGCCCGAGGAGGCGGAGGCGCACCTGGCGCTGGCGGTACCGGCGACCGGGGAGGCGACGGCGGCGGGAGGCCTCGCCGCGCTGTGCCGCGCCGCGCTGCTGCGCGACCGGGGCGACCCGGGGGAGGCGCTGCGGGTGCTCGCCGCCGCCCGCGACGGCCTGCCCGGCGCCGGGGAGCTGGCGTACGCGCTGCTCGCCGCCGAGGCGGACCTGCGGGCAGCCCACGGCGACCTGGGCACCGCCCGTGCCCTGCTCACCGAGCCGCAGCCCCCGCCCGACGGGCGGCTCCCGGCGCTGGCCGTCGCGTTGGCCCGGGTGGAGCTGCGTGCGGGCGACCCGCGTGCCGCCGGGTACGCGCTGCCCGACTGGGACGGCCCGGACGCCGCCGCCTGGCCGCTGCCCGTACGCCTCGACGCCGGCGTGCTGGACGCGGTGCTGGCCCGCCGGACGGGCGACGAGCGACGGGCGGGGCGCGTGCTGGAGCGGGTGCTGGAGCTGGCCGAGCCGGACGGGTACCGCCGCGTCTTCACCCACGCCGAGCCGGGCGTGCGCGACCTGCTCGCCGCGCACCTGGACTCCGGCACGGCGCACTGGCCGACGGTGAGCGACCTGGTCCGGGGCGCCGGGGAGCCGGCCGACCGGCGGGCCGCCGCCGCGCCCGAGCGGGGGCTCGACGAGCCGCTCACCGAGCGGGAGCTGACCATCCTGCGCTACCTGCAGAGCATCCTGTCCAACGTCGAGATCGCCAGCGAGCTGTCGCTGTCGGTCAACACCGTCAAGACGCACGTCCGCAACATCTACCGCAAGCTGGACGCCACCCGGCGTCGCGAGGCCGTGCGCCGGGCGCGCGAGCTGCACCTGATCTGAGTCAGGCGGTGGCGGCCTGGTCGACGGCGGCGAGCAGCTCGGGCAGCGCGTACCCGCCCTCGTAGCGGACGTCGTTGACGAACAGGGTCGGGGCGGCGGCCACGCCGCTGCGGATGCCCCCGACGAAGTCCCGCCGGACCCGGTCGGCGTGCGCGTGCCGCTCCACCTCGGCGCCCACCTCGTCGGCCGGCAGGCCGAGCTGTTCCACGCCGAGCGACAGGTGCACCGGGTCGAGCTGGTCCTGGTGCTCGTACAGCCAGTCGTGCATGTCCCAGAACCGGTCCCGCAGCCCGGCCGCCTCGGCCGCCTCGGCGGCGCTCTCGGCGTACGGGTGGAGGTTGCTGATGGGGAAGTGCCGGTAGACGTGGCGCACGACGTCGGCCCGCTGGCGCAGCAGCTCCGCGATGTTCGGGTACGCCAGGCCGCAGTGCCGGCACTGGAAGTCGCCGTACTCGACGAGGGTCACCGGGGCGTCCACCGGCCCCCGGGAGTGGTCGGCCTCGGTCACCGGCACCCGCAGCCGCGGGGTGACCTGCAACGGCGTGGTCATGAGCGTCAGCCTCCCGCCCGGCCGGGTGAGCGCGGGTCACCCGGCCCGGGTGGTTCTCCGGGCGGTCAGTCGGACACGGTGAGGTGGTTGTGCACCGAGTGGATGCCGGGGGCGGACCAGACGGTCCGCTCGATCTCCTCGCGTTCGGGCACCGAGTGGACCAGGCCCTCCAGCCGTACGCTGTCGCCGCGCACCAGGACCGTCACCCGCTCGCCGTTCACGGCCGCGTTGCGGGCCAGCGCGTCGACGATCCGGTCGGTCAGCTCGCCCGAGTCGGGCCGCGTCGCCGGGCGTACCGTCAGGCCGTTGCTGAGCCCACGTACGCCGGTCAGCCGGCCGACCGCCCGCTCCACGGCCCGCCGCTGGTACTCCCACTCCACCTCGCCGTGCAGCGTGACCCAGCCGTTCGAGACGGTCACGTCGATGGGTTCCACCGGCACGAACGCGTCCCACTCCAGCGCCCGGCCGACCGCCGTGGCGAGCTCCGTGTCGGTGCGCTGGGACGGGCCGGGGAGCCGGACGGTGACGTCGTTGGCGACCGCCCGGACCCGGGCGACCCGGTGCGCGGCGCGCTCCGCCGCGTACTTCTTGGCGTAGCTGTCGACCCAGCCGGTCAGCGTGACGACGCCCTCGGTGACGGTCACGCCGATCTCGTTCGGTCGGACCCGCGGCTCCCAGGTCAGCTCGTCCAGCACGTCGGTCTGGATGTCCTGGTCGGTACGGGTGGTCGCCGAGGTGGCCATCGCTCGCTCCTCCCGGTGGTCGGGCCGGTCCGTGCGGCGGGCGTGTGCCCGCCCGGTCCGAGCCTGCCGACGGCCGGGGTGAGCCGGACTCACCCGGCCGGGGTGAGGGCGGGGGGCCACGGCCCGGGCGTCGCCGGCCGGGGTGAGGGCGGGGGCCACGGCCCGGGCGTCGTTTCGGCCGGCGCCCGGGCCGGTCCTCAGCCGTCCAGCCCGACGGGGGAGTTGGGCCGGTCGACGTCGACGAACTCGACGTCGTCCGCGCCGTAGTCGGTCCGGCTCCCGGCCGCGCGGGCGGCCGTGCCGGCGGCCCAGCCGACGGCGGCGCCGACCAGGGCGGCGCCGATCAGCAGGGCCCAGGGCAGGGCCGGGCGCCGCCCGGCGAGCGCGTCGAACGCCAGCACGGCGCGGCGGCGGGCCTCGTCGGCGGCGGAGCCGACCAGGTCGCCGGCCTCCCCGGCCAGGCCGGAGCCGCCACGGCGGGCCGAGCGGGCCGTGTCACGGACGGTGTCCCCGGCGGAGCTGACGGCGGAGAGCAGGTGCTGCCACGCCTGGTCCGCGATCCGTTCGGGTCTGCCGCGGCGTTCCAGCAGGTTCGTTCCCAACATGGTGCATACCTCCTCGGGTGCCAACCCCGCAGTGCCCCGGGCGGCGCCGCCGCAAACCCGGACGACGGGCACGCCCGGTACGCGAGGTGCGCGCAATGGTCGGTGGGGACCGCTACCCTGGGGCGGCGAGATCGGCCATCGGGGCCGGTCGTGTGCCGAACCAGATGTGAATAGTCCGGATGGGGCGTTTTCTGCGCCCTGATCCACGAATTGCTCATCCTGAGGGGTGGCGACCGAGGCCGTCGGAGGAATACTCTCGGTCGCGGCCCGCGTACTGATGAGGCGCCCGTGAACGGGCGAGTGGAGGTGCTCGCGTGAGCCTGTCGATCGTGAAGTCGGTACTGTCGGGTGGTGTCATCGAGATCGCCCCGCGCGGTGAGATCGACGTCGACACCGCGTACGAGGTGCGCGAAGCCGTCGCCGAGGTGCTCGCCAAGGGGCGGCCCACCCGCATCGAGCTCAACATGCGCCTCGTCACCTTCATCGACTCCGTCGGCATCAGCGCGATGGTGGCCGGCTTCCAGACCGCCGAGGTCAGCGGTGTGAAGCTGGTCGTCACCGAGCCGAGCCGGTTTGTCCACCGACAGCTCTGGGTCACTGGCCTGCTCGGCCTGTTCGGCGCCCCGGAGCCGTACTACGCCGGCAACGCCACCCCGGAGGTCCTGCCCGGCGCCTGACCGCCCGCCGGGTTCCTTTTCTCGCCGGCTCCGGTGGGGGATGATCGTGGGCGTGTTGCGGCGCGACAGCTTCCAGTACTCCGTCCAGGCGCGCTGCCCGCGCGCCGAGGCGGTGGCGCTGCTGGGCGACCTGTCCCGGCAGGGCGAGCTGCATCCGCTGATCGAGCGGGTGCGCCAGCTGCCGCCCCGGCCGGGCGCCCGGGCCAGCTACGCGATCACCGACCGGCTCGCCGCCGGTCCGCTGCGCTTCACGACGACGTACCAGGCGGACGTCCTGGTGGTCACCGAGGACGAGGTCGTCGCGGTGGCCCGGCAGTGGCCGGCCACGTCGGTGCGCAACCACACCCGGCTGCGCGACGAGCCGGACGGCGTGGTCCGGATCGACGTCGAGATCACGCTTGTCGCCCCCGCCCCGCTGTTCGGGTACGCCTTCCGGCAGGCCCGCTCGGCGCACCTCGGCCTGGCCCGCCGGCTCGCCGAGGTGCTGGGCCGTCCGCCGGACGGTTCCGCCTCGCGGGCCTGAGCCCTCCGGCTAACGGCCGCCCGACCTCCGCAGCCGCCCCCACGGCTTGTACGTGGACAGCACCGTGGCCACCACCAGGAGGGCGGACGACACGCTCGGGGCCACCACCAGGTCGACGCGGTCGTGCGCGGAGGCCGCCCCGGCCAGCTCGCCGAGCAGCCGCAGCTTCGGGGTGAGCAGGAACAGCACCAGCCCGGTCATCACCGTGGTGAGCAGTAGCTTGACCAGCACCCAGCGGTACCGCAGCAGCCCCCACGGGGTGAGCAGCGAGCTGGCCACCCCGACCAGCCAGACCGCCACGCTCAGCGGCGCGAACAGCCAGGTGCCGACCAGCGCGGCGGCGGGGTAGACGGCGGCCGGGTCCGCGCCGCGCAGGCCGGCCACCCCGAGGGTGAGCAGGACGAGGTCCGCGCCGAGCCAGCCGAGCGCGGTGACCAGGTGCAGAGTGAGCAGGGCCTTGCGGGCGCGGGGCGGGAGTCGGGTCATGTCCCGATGCTCGCCGCGCCGGCCGCCCGGGTCGTGGGCCCACCGGCGACATCCCGCGTACGCCCGGGGGCGTAGCGCCCCGGTGGCCCGCCGCGCGACGGGCCACCGGGGGACGCGGGATCAGTACACCGACAGGTGCACGTGGTTGGTGTGGTCGCTCGACGGGTCCCCGTTGCCGCCGCTGTACGCCTTCCAGCCGCTGCTGGGCAGCCAGATCTGCTTGAACCAGATCACGTACAGCACGGCCAGGTTGTCCGCGTTGCGGACGAAGTACGCCGCCAGGTTGTTGCCGTACGTGCGGTCGCCGCCGGTGGCCACGCCGCCGAAGCCGTCCTTCTGGGCGGCGAAGTCGCAGGCCCGCCCCTTGGGATGCTCGCCGGAGCCGCCCGGGCGGTAGCAGGAGACGTACCGGGTGAAGCCGGCGGCCTTGGCCTGGTTGAGGGCGTGCAGCGTGCGCGGGGTGATGCAGCCGTTGGCCGGGGTGGGGTCGTTGACGCTGCACGACTCGGCCGGCCAGGAGCCGTCGGGGTTGCGCTTGGCGGGGGTGGCGGTGGCGCCGGAGGTGCCGCCGGGGCTCGACCCGCCGCTGGCCCGCTCGTTGGCCACGGCCAGCGCGCGCTCGGCCTGCTCCTTGCGCTTGCCCATCACCGTCACCTGCCGGCGCTGCTCGCGGATCTCGCCGTCGAGCGCCTGCTTCGTCCGGTTCGCCTGGTCCCGGGTCTCCAGCAGGTCGCGCAGGATGCGGTCCTCGTTGCTGGCGACCTGGTCGAGCGCCGCCGCCCGGTCCATGAACCCCTCGGGCGAGGCGCTGTTCAGCAGCGCCGACGCCGCCCGGAGCCGGCCAGTCTTGTACGCCACGCCGGCGATCTCGCCGACCCTGGCGTCGCGCACGGTCAACTCCGCCTCGATCGTCTTGAGCTGGGCGCCGAGCTGCCGCTGCCGCTGCACCGAGCGGTTCAGGGCGGCCTTGGCGTCGAGGTAGCCCTTGCTGGCCGCCTCCAGCGCGGCGCGCAACGCCGGGGTGCCGCCCTCGTCGTCCTGGCCGGGCGCGGCGGCGAGCAGGGCGGCGGCCGGGGCCCCCTGTGCCGGGCCGGCGGGGGCGACCGCGAGGGCGCCGGCGAGCGCCAGCGCGAGCAGGGCCGCCACCCGGGCGGCCGTCCTTCGTACAGGTGCCACTACTGGCATACGCGTGTCCTTCCGTCAGCCGCCGACCGGGTTAGCTGACGGGTTCGGGACGGAAGATCCCTACCGCTCACGCGGATGCACCCCACGAAACGTGGTTCCCCGGCTCGCCCTCGCGGGCGATTAGGCGACGGCCGCCGCGGGCGCCGGTGGGCGCCACCGGAGCGGAGGCCGGGACCGAGCCTACCGGTGCTGGTGGGGTGGGCGCTGCGCCCGTGACGCACGGTACTTGGATCAAACCCATCAAATCCGGCATGTTGGCACAATAGTCCACCGAATCGACGGCGCTGGGTATCACCAGGCGGTCGGACCGCAGTTTCCCGGCGATGTTCCCGGCTCGACCTGCAGCGTGGCGTGCTCGATGTGGAAGTCCTCGTGCAGAGCCGTGCGGGCGGCGGTCAGCACGGCGCCCACCTCGGCGCCCGGGGCCATGGTCAGGTGCGCCGAGGCGACCTCCATCCCGGAGGTCAGCGTCCAGACGTGCAGGTCGTGCACCTCGACCACGCCGGGCACCGCCGCCAGTCGGTCGTGCACGGCGGTGACCTGCAGGTGCTCGGGGGCGGCCTGCACCAGGATCCGGACGGCGGCCCGGCCCAGCCGCCAGGTGCGGGGCAGGATGAAGACGCCGATCGCGACCGCGACGAGGGGGTCCGCCCACCACCAGTCGGTCGCCCAGATCAGGGCCGCGGCGACGATCACCCCGACCGAGCCGAGCAGGTCGCCCACCACCTCCAGGTACGCCCCGCGCAGGTTGATGCTCTCCTCTGCCGCGCCGCGCAGCAGGGCGAACGCGACCAGGTTGGCGAGCAGGCCCAGCACCGCCACCGCGAGCATCGGGCCGGTCGTCACCTCCGGCGGGTTGCCGAACCGGCGCACCGCCTCGACGAGGACGTACACGGCGACGCCGCTGAGCAGCAGCGCGTTGCCGAGCGCGGCGAGCACCTCCAGCCGGTACAGCCCGAAGGTGCGCTGGGGGTCGGCGGTGGCGCGGCGGGTGGCGGTGATCGCGGCGAGCGCCATGCCGATGCCGAGCACGTCGGTGAACATGTGCCCGGCGTCGGAGAGCAGCGCCAGCGAGCCGGTGGCGTACGCGGTGGCCGCCTCGACCAGCATCAGCGCGCCGAGCAGCCCGAACGCCGCCCACAGCCGGCCCCGGTGGCGCTCGGCGGCGTACGTGACGCCGTGGTGGTGGTCATGACCTGCGCCCACGCCCACACCCTCCGTCCCTGTCCCGCTGCCGGCCCAATCTATGCTCACATCGCTATGTGTGCAAGTAATCGTCGGCACTCCGACCGGTGACCCCGTCCGGGTACCCGGTCAGTCGGTCGGGTCGACCGTGGTGAGGCGCTGGGTGGCCCGGGACAGGGCCACGTACAGGGTCCGGACGCCGGAGCCCGGGTCGGCCCGGATCTCCCTCGGGGCGACCAGCACGACCCCGTCGTACTCCATGCCCTTGGCCTGGAGGCTGGTCACCACCTGCAGGCGCGGGCCGGCCTGGCCGGCGAGCCAGCCGGCGACCTCGTCCCGGCGCGGGACCGGCGTGATCACCCCGACCGTCCCCTCCACCTCGCCCAGCAGCTCGGCGACCGCCGCGCCGACGGCCGGCCGCAGCTCGGCCGGCGGGACGGTGAGCTGGACCGGCTCGACGCCGGTGGTCCGGACCGCGCTGGGCAGCGCGAGGTCCGGGTAGAGCCGGCGGATCTCCGCCGCCGCCACCGCGAAGATCTCGGCGGAGTTGCGGTAGTTGGTGGTGAGGGTGAAGTGGTGCCGGCGGCGTCGGCCCAGCGCCTGGTCCCGGGCCCGGGTCAGCTCCTCCTCCTCGCCCGTCCACGCCGTCTGTGCCGGGTCGCCCACCACCGTCCAGGACGCCAGCCGCCCGCGCCGGCCGATCATCCGCCACTGCATCGGCGAGACGTCCTGGGCCTCGTCGACGACCACGTGCGCGTACTCGCGGTAGTCCTCGGGGCGCTGCCGGGCCGCCTCGCGGGCCGCCCGCTGCCGCTCGGCGTGCGTGCTCAGCTCGCGCACCCCGCCGGCCAGCTGGAACGGGTCCCGCTTCGGCCGGGCCGGCCGCACCGGCTTGCCGAGCAGCGCGTCCAGCTCGTCGAGCAGGGCGATGTCGGCGATCGTGAGCCCGTCGGTGTCCAGCGTCCGGTACGCCTCGGCGAGCAGGCCGATCTCCGCCCGGCTCAGCACGCCCCCGGCGTACCGGCGCAGCCGCTCCGGGCGGGCCAGCCAGCCCAGCACGTGCCGGGGGTGCAGGCGCGGCCACCACGCCTTGAGGAACTCGCGGAACTCGGGCCGGTCGGCGATCTCGTCCTCGAACGCGCGCTGCTCCGGCAGCCGGGCGATCTCCAGCCGGCGGGCCTGCGCCCACAGCGCGGCGAACACCCCGTCGAAGCCGGCCCGGCGCACCTCGTTGCGGCGGGCGCCGCGGGGCAGCGCCCGGTCCCGGATGCCGTCCAGCTCCCGGCGGTCCAGGCGCAGCAGCGTGCCCCGGTAGAGCAGCCGCAGCTCGCCGGGGCCGCCCGGCACGGCGTCCCGGACGGCGCGCTCCAGCACCCGCCGCATCCGCAGCGACCCCTTCACCGCCGCCACCTCCTGCGGGTCGGTACGGGTGGCCGACATGCCGGGGAAGAGCGAGCCG
Source organism: Micromonospora sp. B11E3 (assembly GCF_039871625.1). Lineage (NCBI taxonomy): Bacteria > Bacillati > Actinomycetota > Actinomycetes > Micromonosporales > Micromonosporaceae > Micromonospora > Micromonospora sp. B11E3. The sequence goes on from NZ_JBDPMC010000047.1 coordinate 38,607, forward strand.
AGCGAGTGCAGGGTGGCCGCCTCCTCGCCCAGCGACGGCAGCACCGAGGAGATGTACTCCACGAACACCGCCGACGGGCCGACCACCAGGATGCCGCCGCCCGCGTACCGGCTGCGGTCGGAGTAGAGCAGGTACGCCGCGCGGTGCAGCGCCACCGCCGTCTTGCCGGTGCCCGGGCCGCCGGCGACGAGGGTCACCCCGGAGCCGGGGGAGCGGATCGCCTCGTCCTGCTCGCGCTGGATGGTGGCGACGATGTCGCGCATGCCGCGGCCGGTGGCCCGGGACAGGGTGGCCAGCAGCGCACCGTCGCCCACCACGGCCATGTCCGGCGGGGCCGCCCCCGGATCCAGCAGGTCGTCCTCGATCCGGGTCACCCGCTCGGCCGAGGACTGGATCGTGCGTCGCCGCACCACGCCCAGCGGCTGCGCCGGGGTGGCCTGGTAGAACGCCGCGGCGGCCGGGGCCCGCCAGTCCACCACCAGGGTCTCGGCGTCCTCGGCGCGCACCCCGAGCCGCCCGACGTGCAGCACCTGGCCGCCGCGCAGGTCCAGCCGGCCGAAGACCAGCCCCTCGTGCTCGGCGTCGAGCAGGTGCCGCCGCTGGGCGGCGTGGAAGACCATGGCGTCCCGTTCCACCAGGGCTCCGAAGTTGCCCACCCGGGCCAGTCGGTAGCCCTCCTTCTCGGCCAGGGCGGCCGAGCGGCGCAGTTCGGCGAGGCGGGCGTACACCCGGTCGAGATGCCGTTGCTCGACGGCGATCTCCTGCTCCAGGGTGGTCCGGTCGGTCAACGTACGGGCTCCTCGCAGACGTCGGCGCCGGTCGCGCCGGGGTGTCCGGGTGAGGGTACGGCCAGCGGCCAGGGCCGTCGCGGGGCCATGCCGGTCCCGCGATCCGCCCCACGTCCCGGCGGCGCGGGCCGGCGGCGGTCAGCCGGCCGGGACGGTGCCGGATTCGGCGGTCGGGCCGGCGGTCGTGCCGGCCCCCCGGGCGGGGGCCGGACCCGTGGCGGCGGCCGGACCCGTGGCGGCGGCCGGACCCGTGGCGGCGGGCGCCGTGGCCAGCACCCGGCGCAGCACGCCGGCCAGCGCGGCGTTCACCTCGTCGGGCCGCTCCATCATGAGCATGTGCCCGGCGCCGGGGCAGACGGTCAGCGTGGTCTCCGGCAGCGCCGCCGCGATCGACTCGGCGCACGGCGGCGGGGTGAGCCGGTCCCGGTCGCCCACCAGCGCCGCCGCCGGCAGGTGGGCCAGCGCGGCGAGGGTCTCCAGCCGGTCCTGGGCCGCGATCGAGGCCCGGAAGCCGCCGATCGAGCGCAGCGAGGCGCGGGCCACCGCGGAGGTGACCAGCCGGATGTCCGCGGGATCGCAGCGGTCGCCGAACAGCAGCCATCGGATGCTGGGGCGCAGCGCGCGCAGCAACGGTCGGGGCGGGCACCACGAGCCGCAGCGGGCCAGCACCCCGGCGCCGGTGGTCTCCGCCAGCCGGATCAGCCGGGCGACGCGGGGCGAGAGCCCGTAGACGGTGTGGGTGTGGCCCTCGGCGGTGGTGGAGACGAAGACCAGCCCGGCCGTCCGGGCGGCGAAGTGCCCGGGGTGACGGTGCGCGTACTCCATGATCGTCATGCCGCCCATCGAGTGCCCGACGAGCACCACCGGGCCGGCCGGGGCGGCGGCGTCGACCACCGCGGCGAGGTCGTCGCCGAGCTGGGCCAGGGTGGCGGTACGCAGCGGCATGCAACTGGACCTGCCGTGGCCGCGCGCGTCGTACGTGAGCACCCGGACCCGGTCGCCGAACCCGTCCCGGACCGCGGCGAGCTGGCGGCGCCAGCCGCGCCCGTCCAGCGTCCAGCCGTGCAGCAGGATCGCGGTGACCTCGGCGTCGGCCGGCCCGGACGCCTCGACGTGCAGGCGTACGCCGTCGGGCAGCCGTAGCTCCACGTGCTCGGGCATCGCCGCCTCCCCTTGGCCGCCCGGAAATACACACCGGCTACCCACCATGGCACCACGCCAACCGTCCGGCGGGCGAGTAGGAAGGACTCCTTGTCGACGACGAACCGCCCGCCGGGATGACCCCGACGGGCGGTTCGTGTGTCGCGTGGGGGGAGGGCTCTCAGCCCTCGAAGACGCCGGCCTCGACGAGGCGCTTCTCGGTGGCGTCCCAGCCGTGCTCCGGGTGGGCGGCGGCGAGGCCGTTGATCTCGGCCCGGATCTTGGCGGCGTGGCCGGCGGCGGCCAGCACCCGGATCTCCTCGATGAAGGCCTCGGAGTCGGTGCGCAGGTGCGCCGTCTTGCCGTTGGTCAGGTTCCGCAGGTAGGCGTGCTTGCCACCGTTGAGCGGAATGATGTACTTGAACTCGCCCAGCACGCTGAGGGCGCCACCCTGGCCAGCCTGGCCGGCCCGGACTGACGCGCGCGCGGTCTTAGAGGTGTTGCTCGCCACGGAGGTACTCCTTGAGACGTACGGGAGGACGGTAACGTCCGGGGGCTGGTGACGGGTGACGCCCGGCTGGAGCCTCGACCCGTCGAAGATGTGCGCGGCACAGGCCGCCGATGGAACTGTACACGACCACGGCGCCTGGCTGGTCGCCGTGCCTGTTCGAAGGGCACAACCGGGTGGGTCGCCCGGCTATTCCGACCGCCCGGCGGGCCGGGCCTGGCGGCCGGTGGGCCGGACAGCGCACCTACCGCAGGGCAATTTTCCGATTCCCTGGCGTACCATCCGTCACACCAGTCATCATGTGTTCCAGTGACATCTCGGGTGGTCGAGGTCGTAGGGGAAGACGCACCTCGCTCTCCGGGAGGTCTCCGTGCCAACGCGTGGCGTCGTATACGTCCACTCGACCCCGCTCGCCGTGTGCCCACACGTCGAGTGGGCGATCGCGCGCGTCCTCGCCGCGCCGGTCAACCTGCACTGGACGGCGCAGCCCGTCGACCCCGGCGCACGCCGCGCCGAGTGCGGGTGGACCGGCCGTCCGGGGACGGGTGCCGAGCTGGCCGCTGCCCTCCGGCAGTGGCCCATGATCCGTTTCGAGGTGACCGAGGAACCGAGCGCCGGTGTCGACGGGGAACGCTTCATGTACGTGCCGGGCCGGGGCCTGTTCCGGGCCACGGTCGGGGCGGCCGGCGACATCCAGCTGGGCGAGGACCGGCTGCGCGCCATCATGGCCGCCGCCCGCGCCCCGGAGGCGCTGACGCACGCCCTCGACAAGGCGCTCGGCACCGCCTGGGACGCCGAGCTGGAGCCCTACCGGTACGCCGGCGACGGCGCCCCGGTGACCCTGCTCACCCGGGTCGGCTGAGGCCCAGAGCACGCCCGGCGGGCGGCGGTCGCCACCAGGTCAACTTGCCCCGATAAGGGTGAACTGGTGGGATGGGCGGCGTGTCGATTACCCCTCGACGTGCCGCCCTCGCGCTCACCGCTCTGACCGCACTGCTCGTCACCGGGTGCGCGGGGCCGGCGGACGGGCCGGGCGTCGCCCCGCCGACCACCACCCCGGCGGCGACGCCGACCCCGTCCGGGTCGACCGCCCCCGACCCCGCCGCCCGCGCCGCCGCCCTGGCCGGCGCCCTCGCCGACGAGGACCTGGTCGGTCAGGTGCTGATGCCCTACGCGTACGGCAGCTCGGCGACGGACGTGTCGGACGCCTCCGCCGCCGGCAACCGGGCCCTGGCCGGGGTGGCCACCCCGGCCGAGATGGTCGCGAGGTACCGGCTGGGCGGGCTCATCCTCGTCGGCTTCAGCGCCGACGACCCCACCTCCGGCAACCAGGTCACCACCAACGTCGACAACCCGCAGCAGGTCCACGAGCTGACCGGCGGGCTGCGGGAGGCCGCCGCGAAGCTGGCCGCCGGCCCGTCCGGCTTCCTGGTCGGCACCGACCAGGAGTACGGCGTGGTCACCCGGGTCACCGACGGTGTCACGCTGCTGCCCAGCCCCCTCGCGGCCGGGGCGGCCGGCGACCCGGCGCTCACCGAGGCCGCCTGGCGCGCGGCCGGCACCGAGCTGGCCGCCATGGGAATCAACATGGACTTCGCCCCGGTCGCCGACGTGCTCGCCAAGCGCAGCACGGTGATCGGGTCCCGGTCGTTCGGCGCGGACCCGCAGCGGGTCGCGGCCCAGGTGGCCGGCGCGGTCCGGGGGTTGCAGGGGGCCGGCGTGGCGGCCACCGTCAAGCACTTCCCGGGCCACGGCCTCAGCGCCGCCGACTCGCACAAGGACCTGCCGGTGGTCGGCCAGTCCCGCAAGGTGCTCGACAGCGTCGCGTTCCCGCCGTTCGCGGCCGGCATCGACGCCGGGGCCCTCGCGGTGATGTCCGCGCACCTCGACGTCACCTCGATCGACCCCGGCGTCCCGGCCACCTTCTCCCGCAAGGTCCTCACCGACGTGCTGCGCGGGCAGCTCGGCTTCAAGGGCGTCGTGGTCACCGACGGGATGAACATGCCGCCGGCCAAGCGCTGGTCGCCGGGGGAGGCCGCGGTCCGGGCGCTCAACGCCGGCAACGACCTGATCCTGATGCCGCCCAACGTCACCCAGGCGTACGACGGGCTGCTCGCCGCGCTGCGCGACGGGTCGCTGCCCCGGGCGCGGCTGGTCGAGGCCGTCACCCGGGTGCTGACGATGAAGTTCACCCTGGCCGACCGCCCCGCCCCGGCGATGTCCACGCTCAACAGCCCGGAGCACCGCAGGGCCGCCGAGGCGCTGGCCGCCGGCGCGGTGACCGTGCTGCGCGGCTCCTGCGCCGTCGGCGTACGGGGCCCGGTGACCGTCACCTCCTCCGGCGGGCGGGACCGGACCCGGGCGCTGCTGACCGAGGCGCTGACGGCGGCCGGCGTCCAGGTGAAACCGAGCGGCGGGACGAAGGTGCACCTCGTCGGGTACGGCGACGGCGCCGGCGACCTCAGCGGGGACGCCGACGTGACCGTCGCGATGGACACCCCGTACGTGCTGGCGCACGCGAAGTCGCCCACGCTGCTGGCCACGTACTCCTCCAGCCGGGCGTCCATGACGGCGCTGGCGGCGGTCCTCGCCGGCAGGGCCCGACCCACCGGCCGCTCGCCCGTGCCGGTCCCCGGCCTCCCCGCGACCACCTGCGGCGACTGACGCCCCGGCGCCGCGCCGGACGAGCCTGCGCCGGCCCGTCCGGCTGGTAGCGTTCGGCTGTCCCGACACCGCCGGCGAGGACGGAGGCCAGCGCCGTGACGCGACCGGAGCCGGCAGTGTCGGTGGTGGTCCCGATGTTCAACGAGGAGAGCGTGCTGCCGCTGTTCGCTCGGCGGCTGCGCGCCGTCCTCGACGGGCTCGGCGAGCCGTACGAGGTGCTGGCGGTCGACGACGGCAGCACCGACGGCACCGCCGCCGGCCTGGCCGGGCTGCGGGCCCGCTGGCCGCAGCTGCGGGTGCTGCGGCTGCGTCGCAACAGCGGCCACCAGGCGGCGCTGGTCGCCGGGGTGCTGCGGGCCCGCGGGCGGTACGTGGTCAGCATCGACGCCGACCTGCAGGACCCGCCGGAGGCGATCGTCGAGATGCTGCGCCGGGCCCGCGCCGAGGGCCTGGACGTCGTGTACGGGGTACGCGCCGACCGCAGCCGGGACACCCGGTTCAAGCGGTGGACGGCGGCCGGCTACTACCGGCTGATGCGGCGGCTGGTCGGCAAGCAGGTGCCCGCGCAGGCCGGCGACTTCCGGCTGCTCAGCCGGGCGGCCGTGGAGGCGCTGCGGGAGCTGCCCGAGCGCAACCCGGTGCTGCGGCTGGTGGTGCCCTGGCTCGGCTTCCCCAGCGCGGAGGTCAGCTACGAGCGTGAGGAGCGCGCGGCCGGCCGGACGAAGTACCCGCTGTCCCGGATGGCCGGCCTGGCCGTCGAGAGCGTCACGAGCTTCTCCGCCGTACCGCTGCGGGTGGCCACCTGGCTCGGGCTGGCCGGCGTGGCGGTCTGCGGCGTGCTGGCGGTCGTCGCCGTGGTCGCCTGGCTCGCGGGCGCGACGGTGACCGGCTGGCCCTCGCTCTACGTGGCGGTCCTCTTCCTCGGCGCGGTGCAGCTGCTCTGCCTCGGCCTGCTCGGCGAGTACGTGGGCCGCGTCTACACGGCCGTGCAGGGCCGCCCGGCGTACTTCGTGGCCAGCGACACCGGCGCGGACGGCGCCGACCGCGACCCCCGTGGTGGGGTGCCGACGGCGCCCGCCGATCCGGCCGAGCTGGCCGACAGCCTCCGGTGACGGCGCTGGCCACCGGCGGCACCGAGCCGTCCGGCCCGCGCGAACCCGACGCCGCCGCCGGGCCGGGCGGCGCCCCGCCCGCCCGCCGCCCCGCCGCGGCGCGCTTCGCCCCCGCCGCCGCGGGCTACGCCGCCGTCGTGGTCGCGCTGCTCGCCACCGGCACCCCGCCGCTCGACGTGGCCCGCTGGACCGGGTACGTCCTGCTGGCCGTGCTGCTGCCCGGCACGCTGGTGTTCCGGGCGCTGCGCCGCCGCCCACACACCCTGGTGGAGGACGTGGCGCTGGGCGCCGCGGTCGGGCTGGTGCTGGAACTGGTCGGCTGGGCGGCCTTCACCGCGCTCGGGCGGCCCGGCTGGCTGTGGCTGTGGCCGCTGGCGGTGCTGGTGCCGTTCGTGGCCGTGCCCCGGCTGCGCCGGCACTGGCGGCCCGCCGGGTACGTCCCGGTGCCCGCCGGCTGGGCCTGGTCGCTGGCCGCCGTGGTCGCCGGCTTCACGCTCTACCTGACCGAGTCGTTCCTGCGGATCAACCCGGTGCTGCCCAGCGACGAGGGGCAGGCCCAGTACATCGACCTGGCGTTCCAGCTCTCCCTGGCCGGCGCGGCCACCCACCAGGTGCCGCTGGACGTGCCGCAGGTCGCCGGGGAGCCGCTGCACTACCACTGGTTCGGCTTCGCCCACTTCGCCGCGGCCAGCCTGGTCAGCGGCGTCGACCTGCCCACGGTCTTCTTCCGGCTCGGCGTGCCGAGCCTGTGCGCGCTCGCCGCCGTGCTGGTCGCGGTGGTCGGCTGGCGGGTCAGCGGCCGCCCGTACGCGGGGGTGGCCGCCGCCGCGCTGATGTTCACCGTCGGCGAGTTCGGCTACGAGAACGGGGTGCGCCAGCTCTTCGGCACCCAGGCCACGTTCATCGTCTGGGGCAGCCCGTCGATGACGTACAGCTGGGTGCTGCTGCTGCCGCTGGTCGCCGCCCTCGGCGAGGTGGTCGGCCGGGCCCGGGGGTCGACCGTGCCGGCGCTCGGGCCCGGCCGCTGGGCGCTCGCGGCGCTGTTCCTGGCCGCGTCGACCGGCGCGAAGGCCAGCTCCGTGCCGGTGGTGCTGGCCGCGCTCGCGTTCACCGCCGCGGTGGCGCTGCTGGGCCGCCGCCGGCCGTCCCGGGCGGTGCTGGCCGCGGCGGGGCTGGCGCTGGCCGCGCAACTGTTCGCCACCGCCGTGCTGTTCGCGTTCGAGAGCCACGGGGTGACCGTCGACCCGTTCTCGGGGCTGCGCCCGTACGTCGGGACGGGCCACCCGGCGGGCGTGACCGCGCTGCTCTGGGCGGCGGTGTTCGGCGCGTTCCTGCTCAACCTCCAGCTGCGGCTGGTCGGGGCGCTGGCGCTGCTGCGGCTGCGCCGGTGGCGGCTGGAGCCGGTGCAGGTGTTCCTGCTCGGCGGCGCGCTCGCCGGGCCGGCGATCTACCTGCTGGTCGGCCACCCGGGCAGCAGCAACCAGTACTTCACCCGGGCCGGGTTCGCGTTCGGGGTGATCCTGTCGGCGTGGGGCTGGGCGGAGCTGCTGGACCGGGCCACGCTGGGCGTCCGGGGCCGGGCGCTGCTCGCGGCCGGGGCGGCCGCGTTCGCCGTGCTGCTCACCGCCGTCCAGCTGCGCCACCCGGCCCCCGCGCCGGCCGGCCCGGCGTACGCGGCGGTGCTGCCGCTGCTGACCTGGGCGATGGCGCTGCTGGCCGTGGCGGTGCTGGTGGCGCTGGGCTGGCCCGCGCTGGTCGGCCGGTGGCCGGGGCTCGCCGGCCGGGGCGGGGCGGTGCTGCTCACCGCCGCCCTGGTCGCCGGCGCGCCGGGGCTGGTGCTGGACGCGGCGGCGGCCCACCGGTATCCCAACGGCGGGGCGTACCCGGTGGAGCGGATGCCCGCCTCCCGGGTGGCGGCGGCCCGCTGGGTGCACGACCACAGCGACCCCGGCGACGTGGTGGCGACCAACGCGCACTGCCGGGCGGTGGTGCGGGGCTGGTGCGACGCCCGGTCGTTCTGGCTGAGCGGCTACGCCGAGCGTGCGGTGCTGGTCGAGGGGTGGGCGTTCGCGCCCCGCATGGTGGGCCTGCCCGGCGGCCCGTACGCCCCGTTCTGGGACGCCGAGCGGCTGCGAGCCAACGACGAGGCGTTCACCGCCCCCACTGCCGCCGGCCTGGCCCACCTGCGCGACTCGTACGGCGTGCGCTGGCTGGTCGTCGACCGCCAGGTCGGGCGGGAGTCCGAGGCGCTGGCGACGCTGGCGGACCTGCGCTACACGAACGCCCGGATGGCCGTCTACCGCCTGCGCTGACGCCCGTCGCCGTCGTCACGGGTTGCCACGCTGTCCTTTACTGGGAGTCCAGTATGGATGCGGAGGGCGTGGCATGGTCGCGGTCCGAGATGTGGTGCGGGACGTGGTGGCGGAGGTCGCCCCCGAGGAGCTGCCGCTGGTGGACGGGCTGGCGTCGTACGACGACGGGACCGTCGTGCGCCGGCTCAGCCGCACCGGGCCACGGCGCGAGCCGCTCGGCTTCGGCTGGGGCGAGGTCATCGGGCTGGCCACCCCGGTGGTGTGGCTGGTACTCGACCAGGTGGCGCAGCGGCTCGCGGACGCGGCGGTGGACGGCACGGCCAAGGGGGCCAGGGGGCTGCTGCGCAGGCTCGTACGCCGCCGCCGGCCGCCCGCGACCCTCCCGGCGCTGACCGCGGATCAGCTCGCCGAGCTGCGCCGGGATCTACTGGACCTGTCCATCCGGAGGGGACTGGACGCGCAGATCGCCGCCGAGGTCGCCGACGCGGTCGTGCGCAGGCTGGACCGGGGCCCCGACGGGAGCCCCGGCGAGCCGGGCCCGGCGAGCTGACCGTGGCGGGCGCGTCGTCGCGGGTCGACGAGCGGGCGCTGGGCGCGGGCACGACCGCGAGGTTCACGCTGCTGGTCGCCCTGCTGGTCGCCAGCAGCAGCGTGATGCTGCTCTACGTCGCCCTTGCCCTGGCCGCCACCGATGGCTTGAGCTGCACCCTGGCGGCCGGGGCCGACCCGGGGACCGATCCGGCGGCCAACGTGATGGCCAGGCGCAGCCTGCAGTGGGAGGCGTACGCCGCGTGCAGCGATCGCTACGCCCCGCCTCCGTCCGGGCGGTGGCTGGTCGGCTGGTGGGCGCTGCTGGCCGCGTGCACGGCCGCGCTGTTCTGGGCGCTGCCCGCCTGGAAGGCCCGCCGCGGCCGGGTGGTGCCGCTGGCCACCGTCGACCGCGACGGGGAGATCGGGCGTACGGTGGCCGAGCTGTCCGCGACCGCCGGCCTCGCCCGCCCGCCGCGCGTGGTGGTCGACCCCGCTGCGGCCTCGGCCGGGGCGGTCGTGTTCGGCCGGACCGGGCGGGCGACGGTGTGCCTGCACGGCGGCCTGGTCGCGGCCCGCACCACCGACCCGCGGCGGTTCCGGGCGGTGCTGCTGCACGAGCTCGCCCACATCACCAACCGCGACGTGACGATCACCTACCTCACCGTGGCCCTATGGCGGGTCTACGCCGCCGTGGCCGTCCCTCCGTTCCTGGTGTGGGGCGCGTGGAAGTTCCGCACGGCGTCCGGGGCGACGCTGTGGTCCGCCGAGGCTCCCATCGTCACCCGCGGCCTGCTGGTCACCGGCCTGCTCGCGGTGCTGGTGTACCTCGCCCGGTCCGACGTGCTGCGCAGCCGCGAGGTCTACGCCGACCTGGCCGCCGTGCGCTGGGGCGCGGACCCGGAGAGCTGGTCCACGGCGGCGGCCCCGGCCCCGGTCGGCGGGCGCGGGCGGCGGGCCCTGCGCGCGTTCGCGGAGCTGTGGCACCTGCACCCGCGCTGGGACGCGCGGCGCTCTGCCCTGGCCGACCCCGCCGTGCTGTTCGGCGTGCGTGCGCTCCCGCTGGTGCTGACCGGCGTGGCCGCGGGGGTCACGCATACCCACGTCGCCTATGCCATCACCCTGTACGGCCTGGTCACCAACTGGGTGCAGCACGCGGCGGCGCTGGCCGCCGCCGCGCTGGTCGCGGGCGTGGTCGGGATCGCGCTGTGGCGCGCCGTGGTGTACGCGGCGCTCACCGGTCAGCGGGCCTCCTCCAGCGCACGGGCGGGCCTCTGGCTCGGGCTCGGCATGGCGGCCGGCGCCGCCGCCGCGGGCCAGGGGACGGTCAACGAGTGGCTGCCCGCCAGGCCCTGGCTGCTGGCGCTCGTCGTCGTGGCCGCCATGGCGTTCACCTGGTGGCTGACGCGGTGCGCGCAGCTGTGGGTGGCCGTCTGGCGGGGCCGGTCGCTGCGCGGGGTGGCCCTGCTGAACGTGTCCGCCGCCGCTCTGGCGCTGTCGCTGTGGTTCCTCTGGTGGCAGAGCCTGGGGGCCGCGTTAACGGCGGGATGGTCGTTCGACGTCGCCGGGATCCGGGACTCCTTCGTGTCCTTCTTCGTCGGCCGGGAGCTGGACCACCCCCCGGCGTCGCTGCTCGACCGGGCGTACGTCCTGGTCACGATCGTGGGGTCCGCCGTGGCTTCCTCGCCGCTCGCCCTGCTGGCGGTCGTCGCCCTGTGGGTGACCCCGCTGCTGGCGTGGCTGCCGCGCCCCGGCGCCGACCCGCCCCGCTGGGTGCGCGACGCCGCGCCGGGTGCCGACCCCACCTCGCCGGGCCCGCCGCCGCCGGGCCTGCGCCGGGTGCTCGTCCCCGGGCTGATCGGCGGGGCCGCCGGGGGTCTGGCGGCGGTCGCGCACTCGGCCTGGCTGCACGTCCGTGTGCAGACCGCGACCTCCGCCACCACCGTCACGGTGGCCTTCCTGGCCGGGGCGATCCTGGCCTTGCTGGTCGCGGCGGCCGTCGCCGCCGTCACCGCCCGGGTGGCCGTGCCCGCGCACCGGCTCCCCGCCGCCCTGATCGCCGCGGGTGCCGCGGCGCTCGTCGGGTTCGCGGCCGTCGCCGCGCTCCGCGCCTCCGACGGCTGCGTGCCCGCGCTGGGCATCTGGAACGTCCCCTGCTCGTGGAATCCCGCCATGGTGCAGCGGCTGTTTCCGCAGATCCTCGTGCCGGCACTGCCCCTGGCCATGCTCGTGGCGGGCGCGGTCGCCCTCCCGCGCCCGCGTGCCGCGAGGCGCGGGCGACGGTCGTTCGACCGGGCCGCGACGGTCGGCGGGCAGACCAGCCGCCCCAGGTCGATGGCGGTGGCCCGGTCCTGCGCCCTCGCCCTGGTCGCGACCGGGCTCGCCGTGGCCACCGTGCACGCCGTGCAGCGGGCGCCGAACGCCGCGCGCCCGCTCGACCCCGGGGAGGCCCAGCGCTTCGCCCGGCAGGGTATGTACGTCGTAGTCGACGCGCCGGTGTCGGCCCGGTCGAGGGCGTTGCAGGTGGAGGCGTGGCTCGACCTCGGCGGCGACGAGCTGCTGGACCGCTTCTACCGGCACCGCCGGGACCTGTTCGCCGCCGTCACCACCGCAGTAGGGGAGGGCAGGAGCATCGACAGGATCGACGACGTCCGTCCGCTGTGCGCCGAGATCGGCGACTTCGCCCGCGCCGCCGACCGCTACTTCCGGGTCCCCGATCCGGAGGCCGACAAGCTGTGGGTGAAGCTCGTCAAGCTCGCCTGGGAGGGGAGCCAGAACTGCCAGCAGGCCCTCGACGCCGACCAGGCCGACCAGTTCAACACCGCCATGCGTACGCTCGCCGACGCCCAGGACACCAGCCACGCCATCGACGACCGCATCGACGCCCTGATGGGCCAGGGCGGCCTGTGACCCCCGTCCCAGGCGTACAGGTACGCCGTGCCGGCGCGGTCGGCCCGCAGGGTGACCTCCACCCCGCCGGCCACCGGACGCTGGTCGGTCAGCCGCAGCGCTTCCGCGGGCAGCCGCGGCACGGCGGCCGGGGCCACGCCGTCCACCGCCGACTGGGCGATGGTCTGCGGGCTGTGCACGCTGCGGGCGGCGGTGTCCGGGAAGACCGGGGCGCTGGGCTGCCGCTGCGCCGGGGTGTAGCCGGGCAGGGTCGCCAGGCCGTAGCGGTACGGGTCGGCCCGTACGCCGGTGAAGGTGGACCAGCCGAGCCGGGACTGCGAGGTGAGGTCCTGGGTGTCGGAGTCGTAGATCAGCACGTTGAAGCCCATCCGGGCCGGGTCGACGGCGTCCGGCAGCACCGCGAACGGGATGCTCGCCTCGATCGTGTAGCCCGCGTACGGGGCGGTGACCCTGCTGACCACGGTCATCCCCGGCGCGGTCGTCGCGCCCGGCCCCTGCCGGTTGTCGGCGTCCCGCTGCCAGCACGGCGGGTTCCCGTTGGCCGGGTCGTCGGTGACCGGGAAGATGCCGGCCTTGAACACGGTGGAGGTGTCGGCCGAGTTCCCCTTCGGGTCGACGATGATCTCCACGCTGTCGGTGCGCCGCTGCCGTTTGCAGTCCTGCGGCACCACCTTCCGGCCCAGCACGTCGTCGGTGACCTGGACGAACACCTTCAGCGCGTCCTCGGTCCAGGCGATCCGGCCGGTCGCCGAGGCGTCCTGCGGCGTGGTGGCCGCCCCCTCCCAGATCCGGGACAGGTCCAGCTCCTCGCCGGGGTACTCGCCCGGGGAGGCGACCCCGTCGACGGCATGGTCATGACCGGCCTGCGGCACCTCGGTGACGGGCACGATCTCCAGGGCTGCGTTCTCCATCGGGTACGCCGTGACCGGCGGCCCGTGGCCCGGCACGATGCTGGAGTTGAACTTCTCCGGCCGGGCGCTGGACCGGCTCGCCGACGCCACCGGGGTGCCCGGCGGGGCGGCCGGGCTGGCGGCCGCCGCCGAGCGACCCGGCCCGGCCCGGGACGCGCTGACCGCCCGGGTCGACGAGCTGGCCCGGCACCTGGTCACCTGCTGCCTGCTGCTCGACCCGCAGCGGGTGGTGCTGGTGGGCGGGGTGGCCGGCAGCGACCTGATCCGTGGGCTGCTGGTCGAGCGGCTCGCCGCCGTGCTGCCGTACCCGCCGGAGGTGGTGCTGTCCCGGTTCGCCGACGACGCCGCGCTGCTCGGGGCGGTCGTCCTCGCCCGGGAGGCGGTGCCCACGCCCCGCTGACCGGTCCGCCGGGCGGCTCAGCGGGGCGGCTCCGCCGGGCGGCTCAGCGGGTCCGGCTCAGCGGGGCGGCTCCGCCGGGTGGCTCAGCGGGGCGCGCGGAGGGCGGCGATCAGCCACTCCATGGCCGGCACCGAGGGCGGGAACGGGGGCCGCCGGTTGAGCACCCCGACGAGCTGCCAGTACCGCTCCACCCGGCGGTCGGTGAAGGTCGCCAGCCGGTCGGCCAGCGCGGCCCGCTCCCGGCCGGGCAGCGCCGGGTCCACGATCCGGTCCAGCACCGCCCCCGCCTCCGGCGACTCCGGGGCCACCCCGGCGGCCAGCGCCTCCCGGGCCTGCTCCACCGACGGCGGGGACAACTCCACACCGGCGTCGCCCGCCGCGCCGGCCACTGCCATCCCGCGGACCCGCTCGCGGAACGCCGGGTCGGCGACCAGCCCGGCCAGCTCCACCCACGCGTCCACCTCCGCGTCGCTGGCGTCGTCGGGCAGTTCGGCGGGCAGGGCCCGCATCGCCCCGGCCAGGCCGGCGCCGGGCGCGTCGGCGGGGACCCCGGCGAAGACCTCGGCGACGAAGTCGTCGACGATCCGCTGCCGCTCCTCGGCGGAGTGTCGGGCCAGTTCGGTCATCAGTCTCAGCTCCTCTGTCGTACCGCCACGTCGGGCGACCGACCGCAGCACCGCCCGGCGCAGCCGCAGCGTCCGGATCTCGGCGTCCAGCGCCTGTACGTGCGCCCCGGCGACGTCGGCCACGCTCGCCTGGCGGTCCAGGATCCGGCGGGCGGCGTCCAGCCCGATGCCGAGGTCCCGCAGGGTCCGCAGCAGGTCGAGCCGCGCCACCGCCGCCGCGTCGTACAGCCGGTAGCCGCCGGAGGTACGCGTGGTCGGCGGCAGCAGGCCGAGGTCGGACCAGAAGCGGATGGTGCGTACGGTCAGGCCGGTCCGGCGGGCGAGTTGCCCGATGGCGTACAGCTCGGTGCGGTCGGTCACCCGCCCAGCGTGCACCCTCCAGCCGCTGGAGACTCAAGCCGCCGCCGCGCGGCGGCGGGGTCGGCCCCGGCGGGGTCAGCCGTCGGTGGGGCGGTGGGCGCGCAGCATGAGGGACACGCCGGGCAGCGACCGCACCGGCAGGTACCGCTCGGCGGTGATGACGGCCCGCAGGCCCAGGTTGAGCACGGGATGCGGGTCGTCCAGGTCGCTGCCGGTGGACCTGCGCCGCCGCCAGGCCGCCGCCGGCCGCAGCAGCACGTTCCAGCTCCACAGCTCGTCGACCACCAGCCCGGCCTTCTCCACGACGGCGCGCAGCGACGCGCGGTCGTACCGCCGGACGTGGCCGACGGCCTCGTCGTGCGCGGACCACAGCGCCATGTCGGCGGGTACGGCGATCAGGGCGGCGCCCCCGGGGCGCAGGGTCCGGCGGATCTCGGCGGCGGCCAGGTGGTCCTCGTCGAAGTGCTCCAGGATGTCGAACGCCACCACCAGGCCGAGGCTCGCCGAGGGCAGCGGCAGGTGCCGGGCGTCGGCCTGGACGACGTCGAGCCCGCGCTCCCGCGCCACCGCGGCGCCCTCCGGCGTGTACTCCAGCGCCACCGGGCGCCAGCCGTGCGCGCGCAGCACCCGCGTGTTGCCGCCGCCGGCCGCGCCGACGTCGAGCGCCCGCCCGGGGCGGTGGCCGGCGGCGGCCAGCCGGCGCAGCGCCCGGGCCAGCAGGACGCGCCGCTCCCGGTACCACCAGTGGCGGTCCTCCAGGGCGGCGAGCTTGCGGACTTCGGTCGCTTCCACGTCGTGCTCCTCGCGGTTCTCGGCGGCCCTCACCCTAGTCGGGCGCCGCCCCGTCCGCTCGCCTCGCCGCGAGGTTCCGGACGGGCCGACCGAGGAACGTGCGACCCGGGCCTGGCGAGGTGAGCATGGCCGGTTCCGGGGCGCGGCGGGCGAGTGCGGGGGCACCTGGACGCGGACCCTCTGGAGCTGCCCCGTCTGTGCGCCCAACAGAACCCGCGCCCGCCCCTGCGCGCTCCCGCTCCCGCCCCCGC